>NZ_JBFRQW010000042.1:0-89823 GCF_041472735.1 Vibrio sp. 10N.261.46.E11 | reverse complement strand
GTTATTCTACAATCAAAAATTCTAACGAAGTTATCGAGATTTTTAACAAGCTAGGGTGACCAGTTAGTTACTACGATTGGTATAAGTTTGGGTTAGTTTTCTGCTAGCACGTTTAAGCATTAGTCTCTCCTCAAGCTCGGCCATCAACATCTTATCTATAGCAAATGGCAGTCTATCTCTATGTATGCATTAGAAATTGAGCAACTAAGAAAAACTTATGCAGGGGGCTTTGAGGCTCTTAAGGGCGTGAGTTTACAAGTAGAAAAAGGCGACTTTTACGCACTACTTGGCCCAAATGGTGCGGGTAAATCCACCACCATTGGTGTTATCTCTTCACTGGTAAATAAAACGTCAGGCAAGGTTAAAGTGTTTGGCTACGACATTGATACCGATCTGGAGCTAGCGAAGTTGAACTTAGGTTTAGTCCCGCAAGAGTTTAACTTTAACCCGTTCGAAACGGTTGAACAGATCGTGCTGCAACAAGCGGGTTACTATGGTGTACCGAAAGCACTTGCTAAAGAACGCGCTAAAAAGTACTTATCTCAACTCGATTTGTGGGAAAAGCGTGGCGAACGTGCGCGTAACTTATCTGGTGGTATGAAGCGTCGCTTGATGATCGCACGTGCATTGATGCATGAACCTCATTTGTTGATCCTTGATGAACCAACGGCAGGCGTTGATATTGAACTGCGTCGTTCAATGTGGGAATTCCTGAAAGAGATCAATGAGAAGCAGGGCATCACCATTATTTTGACGACGCACTACCTAGAAGAAGCGGAAATGCTGTGTCGCAACATTGGTATTATCAATCGCGGTGAACTGATTGAGAACACCACCATGAAAGCGCTGTTGGGCAAATTGAGTGCTGAGACCTTTATTCTGGATCTGGAAGAGGGCGCGACTGAACCTAAGCTTGAAGGTGTGAATAGCCAAGTGATGGTTAATGGCTCGCTAGAAATCGAAATCGACAAGAATTTAGGTTTGAATACCATCTTTGAACAATTGAGCGAACAGCAGGTAAAAGTCCTCTCTATGCGTAACAAAGCAAACCGCCTAGAAGAGCTATTTGTGAGTATCGTCCGTGAGGGGAATAAATAATATGTACAGCCTATATTGGACCGCTTTCTGCAGCTTGTTGACCAAAGAGATCAATCGCTTCACGCGTATCTGGGTGCAAACTCTGGTGCCGCCAGCGATTACCATGACGCTTTACTTCATCATCTTCGGTAACCTGATTGGTGCGCGTATTGGTGAAATGAACGGCTTTAGCTACATGGAATACATTGTGCCCGGTCTGATCATGATGTCGGTGATCACCAACTCATACTCCAACGTTGCTTCATCGTTCTTTAGTGCCAAATTCCAGAAGAACATTGAAGAGCTGCTTGTAGCGCCTGTTCCTAACTACGTGATTATCGCCGGCTTCGTAATGGGCGGCGTGGTGCGTGGCTTGTTAGTGGGCACTATCGTCACCTTTGTATCGCTGTTCTTTGTTGACCTTCAAGTCGACCACTGGGGCGTGATCATTGCGACGGTATTTCTCACGTCGGTTGTGTTTGCTCTGGGTGGTTTGATCAACGCGGTATTCGCACGCACGTTTGATGATATTTCTATTATCCCAACCTTCATTTTAACGCCGCTGACGTATCTGGGTGGTGTGTTCTACTCGATCAGTCTATTGCCTGAATTCTGGCAAGGTGTATCGAAGTTGAACCCTATCGTGTATATGGTAAACGCGTTTAGATATGGCTTTTTGGGTGTGTCTGATGTGGGTATTGTGACGTCGTTTGGCGTACTAGGTGTGTTTATTGTCGTGCTGTATGGCATTGCACATTACTTAGTTACAAAGGGGATCGGCTTACGTAGTTAACTTTTGGTTATCCAAGAGCTATTAGTTATCCAGGATCTATTAGTTATCTAGGAGCTATTAATTATCCTGAATCGCAGGCAAAGAAAAAGGTCGATATTACATCGACCTTTTTTATGTTTTTCATTTGTGCTTTGCGGTAGCTTGGTTTACGTAAAGAGAGAAAGCGATTACTCAGCAGTTTCTTCTTTCACTTCTTCTTTCGTTTCCGTTACCAAATCAAGAACTTGGTTGTCGATAAGACGAGTCTTACCTAGGAAAGCTGACATAAGAATCACTGCTTGAGTTGATTCTGAAGTGATGGCTTGCAGAGTCTTGGCATCACAAATGAAGATCTCATCTGGTTGCAGATCTGCAGCGCGAAGCTGATCTGTTGCATCTTCAATGACAGACGCGTAATCATCACGACCACCACGAATCGCGCTGCTAATCCAACGCATGGTGCGCGCTAAAACTGGAGCTCGTTGACGCTCATCCATGGTGAGATTGCTATTGCGAGAGCTCATAGCTAAACCGTCCATTTCACGAACCGTCGCGACACCCACAACTTCAATGTCTAACGCTAAGTCAGTCGTCATCTGGCGAATAATAGCAAGTTGCTGGAAATCTTTCTCACCGAAGCATGCAAAGTCTGGCTGAACGATGTTGAACAGTTTCGTGACAATCGTTGAGACACCACGGAAGTGACCTGGACGAGAGGCGCCTTCAAGCATGTGAGATATTCCAGGGACTTCAACAAACGTCTGTTTGTCTAATCCTTCTGGGTACATGACCTCTGGTGTTGGCGTAAAGACTAACTCAACCCCTTCACCTGTTAGTTTGTTTAAATCGGCTTCTAACGTACGAGGGTAGTTATTTAGGTCGTCGGCGCGATCAAACTGCATTGGGTTAACAAAAATGCTTACCACAACAATGTCAGCCAACTCGCGAGCTTTCTTGACCAGAGTTAGGTGACCTTCATGTAGGTTTCCCATTGTTGGGACAAAAGCAACCGTACGTCCATCACGCTTAAACTGTTTAATCTGCTCACGAAGAGCCGCTATTTCAGCAAAAGTTTGCATTGTAACTCCTAAGCGATTGTATGAGCATCATCAGGGAAACGTGCGCTCTCTACTTCTTCTTTGTATAGAGCGACGGCTTTACGCATATCACCTGTTTCAGCTAGGAAATTCTTAGAGAATTTCGGCATGTAGTTCGCAGAAATACCGAACATGTCATGCATAACCAAGATCTGACCATCGGTAACATTACCTGCGCCGATGCCGATAACCGGTACGTCACAAGCCTCTGTAATTCTTTTTGCTAATGAAGCTGGTACACATTCAAGAAGAACGATTTGCGCACCTGCATTTTGCAGTGCTAGCGCATCAGCAACCATCTTATCGGCTTGCTCGTTGTCACGACCTTGAACTTTGTAACCACCAAAAATGTTTACCGATTGAGGCGTTAAGCCTAAGTGTGCACATACTGGTACAGCACGTTCTGTTAGCATCTTCACAGTTTCAATCAACCAGCTTCCGCCTTCGATTTTCACCATGTTCGCACCAGCGCGCATTAAGGTTGCTGCGTTCTCACAGGCTTGCTCTGGTGTGGCGTAACTCATGAATGGCATGTCAGCCATAAGAAGACAGTTTGGGCTACCGGCACGTACTGAGCGAGTATGGTAAGCAATATCTTCAACGGTTACTGGTAATGTATCGTTACGACCTTGTAGAACCATGCCAAGTGAGTCACCGATAAGTAGAACTGGCATATTTTGGCTTTCGAATAATTGAGCAAAGCTCGCATCATAAGCTGTCGACGTCGCGAATTTACGGCCTTCTTGTTTGCACTTGATTAGGTCGTTAATGGTTACTTTTTTCATTGATTTTCCTTAATGCGCTTGGCTATTGCTGCCAAACATTGAGCCCGTTCTTATCTACTATTTTTAGTAGTTCTGTCAGCTCAGTCCCATCAGGGAGTTGTAAACTTGGTGCGATTTCAGCAAGCGGGTAGAGCACAAACTCTCTTTCTTTCATTCCGTAATGAGGAACGGTTAAGCGCTCTGAATCGATCACCTCATTGCCGTATAACACGATATCGAGATCCAAGGTTCTTGGCCCCCAACGCTCGTCTTTACGGACGCGCCCTTGTTCTTGCTCGATCTTTTGAGTGCAATCAAGCAGTTCAATTGGCGTTAATTCTGTTTTAATTGCTACTACCGCGTTGATGTAGTCGGGTTGGTTTTGTGGCCCCATTGGAGTGCTACTATATAGCTGTGAGGTCGCAACAAACGTTGTTCGCGGAAGATTCTTTAGCGTTTCTATAGCCAAATTTGCTTGGCTAACGGGGTCGGCAAGATTACTGCCGACCGCAATGTAAGCTGTTATCATTCGGATTGCTTACTTTTTTTATTACGGTAAGTCTTACGGCGGCGATGACCCGACTTTGATGGTGCTGCTACGTCATTAGCCATCGCTTGACGCATATTGCGTCCTGCTGTTTGATAACGCTCCCACCATTTTGCTAGTTCTTTGGTTTCGCCACCTTCAATTTCGCCACGCATTTCTAGGAAATCGTAGCCAGCACGGAACTTGTTTAGCTCCATCAGACGAACGGCACGTTTACCATTGCGGCGAGGTAGTCGCAGTTGCAGTTGCCAAACTTCGCGAATGGTTGCGGTATGGCGACGAGGAATCGCAATTGATTTTACTTGTTGATCAAGAATGATGTTACTTGCTTCCATTATCGCATCGTAGTGCGCCATACCCTGTTCAGCGACAAGTTTGTCTGCCAATTTGTTCATTGGGTACCAAAGCATTGCAGCAAACATAAACGCGGGGTTTACTCGCTTGCCATCTTCGATACGAAGATCCGTTGAGTCGAGTACCAAATCAAGCATTTGCTCGGTATGTGAGTCGTAACCTTCAGTGAAGTGTTCCGCTACTGAGGGGAACATCTGCTGGAACAGGTTGTACTCGCGCATCAGGTGGTAGGTTTCTAAGCCGTGACCTGATTGCAGTAATTTCAGAGATTCTTCGTAAAGACGCGCTGCTGGGATATCTTTTAAAAGGTGTGCTAACTCCTCAATTGGGTCGGCAGTATCTTCCTCAATATCAAAATCCAGTTTAGCAGCGAAGCGCATTGCACGTAGCATACGTACTGGGTCTTCGCGGTAACGCGTTTCTGGGTCGCCAATTAGACGGATCAGCTTATCTTCTAAATCTTCTACACCACCCGCGTAATCGTGGATGCTGTAGTCTGCAATGTTGTAGTACATCGCGTTAATTGTGAAATCACGGCGCTCAGCATCTTCATCAACATTACCGTACACGTTATCGCGTAGCAACATGCCTTCTTCAGATTGCGCAGAAACGTTTTTCGATGGCTCTTGGTGGTGACCACGGAAAGTTGCCACTTCTATGATGTCACGACCAAACATGATATGTGCCAAGCGAAAACGTCGACCGATAAGGCGACAGTTTCTGAAGAGGTGCTTGATTTGCTCTGGCGTCGCGTTGGTCGCGATATCAAAATCTTTTGGCTGAGAGCCTAATAAGATATCGCGTACACCACCACCGACTAGAAATGCGTCAAAACCCGCACCATTCAAGCGATATAACACTTTAAGTGCATTGTCGCTGATCTGCTTGCGTGAAATATTGTGCTCTTGACGAGTATAAATATTCAGAGCTAATTCGTGGAATCCGCGTTGTTCGCTTGAGGTATTGTCGTTTGTATTCATTAGTTTATAACAAAGTAGGTATCGCCAGCTTTGTTTTTCTCTTAGTCCAAAGTGGTAGTGCAGAGTTTAATTGCGGCTAATAATAGCTTAGCGCGAGCCATTTGAGAACATCGGCGGCTTAGTCACAGGTATTTGTTACGGTATTTTTATGTATCGTTATTGCGAATTGCCGTTAGTTTCGAGCTTATTGCTGTGCTCTTTTTGTAAGCTCTCAGGTAACTGACTGACGCTCCATTGCTGGCAGCCCCACAATAAAACGTCATCTATTGACGCTTCACAAATAGCATTCGGGATATCAAAACCTAAGAATCGCATCGCGTTGATTAACGTCGGTTTTGGGTTGTCGATATCTATTGCGGTGGCATGGTTCTGTTTTGATAGTTTATTCCCCAAGCCATCGGTTGCCAATGGTAAGTGCAAGTAGCTCACGGTTTTTTGCTTGAGCGTCTTATACAAACTGATTTGTCGACCTGTTGGTTCTATCAGATCGGCACCTCTAACGACTTCTGTTACCCCTTGTTCGATGTCATCAAGGACAACTGCCAAGTTATAGGCAAACAACCCATCTCTGCGTTTGATAATAAAATCTTCTCCAGCCAATGCTTTGGGAATTTGAATCGTGCCGTGACGAACATCATCAAAGGACTCGATGGGAAAGTCCATACACAAGCGCACCGCCTGTTCGCCTGAATCAACCAAACCTTTGTCTCGGCAGTGGCCACTATAAAACCCACCCAAGGACTTTATCTGCTTACGGGTACATTGACAGTAGTAGGCCTGATTGTCAGTGACCCATTGATCAATTTGAGCTTGATATAGACCATGGCGCTGGCTTTGATAAACGACATCACCATCCCAATACAGGTGGTAAGCCTCAAGCGTCTTAAGAATGAGGTCTGCAGCGCCAGCCATTTCTCTTGGTGGATCGAGGTCTTCCATACGAACTAACCATTGTCCTTGGTTAGACTTCGCTTGAAAGTAGCTACCAAGAGCAGCAACCAGTGAGCCAAAATGAAGAGGACCTGACGGTGATGGTGCAAAGCGTCCGATATAATTCATGAGTGAGAAACCTAATCTTGATGGTACCGCAGTAGCCGATTTTTAAGACGTTTGGCGATTAGCTTATCGCTATCAATAACGATATCAATCGCTTTTTGAAACAAACAAAAAAGGGAGCCAAAGCTCCCTTTCTTTACATCCGCAAGAATTAACCTTGCATCTGTTTCTCTTTGATTTCTGCAAGTGTTTTACAGTCAATACAAAGGTCAGCAGTTGGACGAGCTTCAAGGCGACGAATACCTATCTCGACACCGCAAGAATCACAGAAGCCGAAATCGTCTTCTTCGATCTTATCTAGTGTCTTCTCAATTTTCTTGATAAGACGGCGCTCACGGTCACGGTTACGTAACTCTAGGCTGAATTCTTCTTCTTGAGAAGCACGGTCAACAGGGTCTGGGAAATTCGCGGCTTCGTCCTGCATGTGGTGCACAGTACGATCAACTTCTTCCCTGAGCTGGTTGCGCCAAGCTGATAAAATTTTTGTAAAATGTTCCGTTTGCTCAGGTGACATGTACTCTTCACCTGTCTTTGCTTGGTACGGTTCAACACCTGCGATGGCTAGGATGCCTAGCGCTTTTTTCTTAGATTCTGGCATACAGCATCTCCTATTTACACCTAGTCAACTGCAAAGCAGCTAATTTTAAGGCGGGTATCTATAGCAGAAAGAACGAATGGTGGCAAATACTCTTGTTAAAACTTGCAATCAATGTGAATAGTTCAGCATTTTTGCTTAGTTATTGATAAATTTAACGGCTTGTTTTAGTTGTATTTGAGTACTGCTGAGCTCTGCTTTATAGCAAAGCACTTCAACTCCAGCGTCTTGTGCTTGTTTTAGTAATAACGAATATTTGGCGTCTATATGGTGTGCCGCAGACACTTTTTCAATGCCTGAATGTAAAACAGTGAATAAAAGTACGGCTCTACTTCCAGATTCGACCATTTCTGTGAGTTCTCGCAGATGTTTTTGGCCTCTAGTTGTCACTGCATCAGGGAAAAAACCTTGCCCTTCGGTCGACACTTGTTGTTTAGTTGATATTTGTTGCTTAGTTGACGCTTGTTCGTCGAGCAAAGTGACACTTTTTACTTCGATATAGCAAGGCGGCTTTTCGTTATCTTCAAGCAGAATATCAATGCGACTATTCTCACTGCCATATTTCACTTCGGTTCGTAACGCGTTATAACCTAAGAGTTCAACTATAGTCCCATTTTCAATTGCTTCCACCGCTAGCTGGTTTGCCCGCGCAGTATTTACACAAATACGGTGACCTTTGTCTGTTTCTGAGATCTCCCAGCTGTTTGGGTACTTTCTTTTTGCATTGTCTGACGTTGAGTACCACACCGTATTGCCAGGGGTCGCACATCCTATCATCGCTCCGGTGTTAGCGCAGTGGATAGTACGCTCGCTGCCGTCTGGAAGTTGGATGTCAGTGAGAAAGCGTTTATAGCGTTTAATAAGAGTCGCGGGCTCTAATGGAGGATTGAAGTGCATATTACTTATTTAGAGAGGTAGGTTTTTATGTACAATGTTGCCAACATTACACCACAAGGTTCACCCATTGCCACAACTGCCCATAGAAGCTGTGATGCCAGATCTGCTCGCTGGCGTACAAACACACACTCAACTTATTCTAAAGGCCGCTCCCGGTGCCGGTAAGTCAACATTCTTCCCTTTACAGTTGGTTAAAACTAATGCTGTTCAAGGCAAAATTATTATGCTTGAACCAAGGCGTTTGGCTGCAAGGAATATTGCGACTTACTTGGCGAGCCAGTTGGGAGAGAAAGTGGGAGAGAGCATAGGTTATAGGGTTCGTGGTGAATCTAAAACCAGTAGTGCGACTCGCTTGGAAATCGTGACTGAAGGGATCATGACGAGAATGATCCAAACCGACCCTGAATTGACTGGGGTTGATATGGTGATCTTTGATGAATTTCATGAACGCAGCATTCACGCAGATACTGCATTGGCGTTTAGCTTGGAGATCCAAGATGCGCTGCGTGACGATCTAAAAGTGGTGGTGATGTCGGCAACCTTAGATCAACAAGCGCTGCAATCTTTGTTACCTGATGCCAAGTATGTTGAATCTCAAGGCCGAACTTTCCCTGTCGACTTTCGCTATCAGCCTCTCAGTACTAATGAATATTTAGCCTCTAAAATGGCGAACGTGATCCGTTCTTTGATGGAGAAGGAATCCGGTTCGTTGTTAGCATTCTTACCTGGTGTTTCTGCGATTAAGCAGGTGGAGTCGCAACTAGAACAGCTCTCTAGCGATATCGATGTCTGTCCTTTATATGGTCAACTCAGTTTTCCTCAACAGCAGAAAGCAATAGCACCGTCTGAGAAAGGGCGTCGCAAAGTGGTATTGGCCACCAATATTGCTGAAACCTCTTTGACCATTGAGGGCATTCGGTTGGTGGTGGATTCTGGTCTTGAACGAGTCGCCAAGTTTGATTTGAAAACCGGCATCACCAAGCTTGAGCAAGTGAAAATCTCGCAGTCTTCCGCTGAGCAGCGTGCAGGCCGTGCAGGGCGAATTGAAGAAGGTCTGTGTGTTCGCTTGTACAGCGAAACGCAGTTAATGCAGCAACCCGCTGTACCGGAGCCTGAAATTCTACATTCTGATTTGTCTTCGTTGGTGGCTGAGTTGACGCAATGGGGCGCTGCAAATGCAGACGAGTTGCAATGGCTAGATGCTCCGCCACAAGCTTCAGTGGAACAAGCCAAGCAACTGCTGCAAAGCCTTGAGCTACTAGACAGCAATGGACAATTTACGGCGCTAGGTAAACAGGCTCAACGTTTAGGTCTTGAGCCACGTATCGCCAGCATGCTGATAAAAGCGCAGCAGGGCAGCCAAGCCTTGTTGAATGCTGCGATTGTCGCCGCCGCTTTACTTGAAGAACCTGAACGGAACGTCACCGATATTCAGCATTCGTTGCATCGACTTAAGCAAAGAAAACATGCGAAAAACAGCGTGGTGATGCAGCGAGCGAAAAGTCTCGCCAGCAAACTCAATCATCACGTAGATTTGTCACAACTTGATGAATCATTGTTACCATTAGTGCTTTGTTTTGCATTCCCTGACCGAATAGCTCAAGCGAGAAGCGCAACCAGTAGTGGGTTCCTTCTGGCGAATGGTCACGGTGCTGAAGTTCGTGATGATGATCCATTGGCGAATAATGACTATATCGTCGTGATTGATTTGATGCGCAGCACAGGGCGAGCCAGTCAAGTTTTCTTAGCTACTGCGGTTGATATTGCGCAGCTAGAAGTTGAATTTCCAAAACTGTTTGTGTGTTCCGATTACGCCGATTGGGATGAGAAACGTGGTCGCTTAGTGGCAGAGCAGCGAGTGTCTTTGGGGAAGTTGATTATCAGCACCAAAGCTTTACCAGAACCCGATGCGAATCAGGCGAGCCAGGCGCTACTCAATTATATCGCTCGATGTGGGCTTGACCGTTTACATTGGACGCCAGCGGCTAAGCAGCTTGTTGAGCGTGTACGCTGCGCTCAGCTTTGGATACCAGAACATGATTGGCCTGCGATGGATAATGCTAGCTTAATTGAACATCTAGATACTTGGTTATCGCCGTATTTGAATGGCATAAAGTCAGCAAAAGGGTTGTCGGGTGTTTCCATTGAACAGGCACTGTCGGCGTACCTTGGTTGGCCTCTGAATCAAGAAATCGATCAATGGCTACCGACTAATTACCTGATGCCAACGGGCAGTAAAAAGGCGATTCGATACCAATATCAATCGGAGCCGGTGATCTCGGTGCGAATGCAAGAAGTCTTTGGCGAACAAGACTCACCATTGATAGCGCAAGGTCGTAAAAAAGTCGTGCTTGAGTTACTTTCTCCAGCGCAGCGACCATTGCAAATCACTCAAGATTTAGCCGGCTTTTGGGCTGGCGCGTACAAAGAAGTACAAAAAGAGATGAAAGGCCGTTACCCAAAACATCCTTGGCCGGATGACCCTGCTAACCATGTAGCAACCACTAAAACCAAACGACAGTTGAATCGATGATGACCAAAATGTTAACGCCAAAAAAGGCACCACCTAAAAAAGCGCAAGCAAAGAAGTCACCAGCGACCAAAGCCAAGCCCAGAAAGCCAAGAGCCGCCGCGAAGAAGAGCAAACCAAGAGCCCAAAAAACGGGTAACCGAGGTTGGTTGAAGATCCTTTGGGGCATTTCTTGGAAAGCTGGCTTAGCACTTGCCGCATTGCTGTTGTTCGTCGGTATTTATCTGGATTCAGTGGTTAAGCAGCGTTTTGAAGGTCAGCTTTTTGATCTGCCAACCGTTGTTTATGCTCGTGTGTTGGATCTGTCTCCGGGGACTGCGGTGAGTTTGACACAGGTTAAGAATGAACTGGATGTACTTAATTACCGTAAAGTGAATTCTCCTCGTCACCCAGGTGAGTACTCTTCTTCTTCAACCAAGATAGAGATGATTCGTCGTCCGTTCGAGTTTGTCGATGGGCCGGAAGCGGATCGTCATGTGATGTTGCACTTCAATGGCAATGAATTAACTCGTATACAGTCGCTAGAGAAGAAAGGCGACATGGGCTATCTACGTGTTGAACCGAAAATGCTGGGCATGCTTGAAAAAAGTAACGATGAGCAACGCCTGTTCTTAAAACGTAATCAGTTCCCAGAAGTGATGGTTGATGCCTTATTAGCAACTGAAGACCGAAGCTTCTATCAACACGATGGGGTATCGCCATTAGCAATCGCTCGTGCGATGGTCGTTAACGTCAAAGCTGGGCGAACGGTACAGGGTGGTAGTACGCTGACACAACAGCTGGCAAAAAACCTGTTCTTGTCCAGTGAACGTACATTGTGGCGTAAGGTTCGTGAAGCCTACATTGCGCTTATCTTGGACCATCGTTACAGCAAAGACCGTATCCTAGAGGCTTACTTAAACGAGGTTTACCTTGGACAAAATGGTGGGCAAGCGATTCATGGCTTCGGTTTAGCGTCTCGTTTGTATTTCGGTCAACCAATTCAAGAGCTCCGCATCGATCAACTAGCATTGCTGGTGGGTATGGTGAAAGGACCGTCGTATTACAATCCGGTTCGTTACCCTGAGCGTGCTAAGACTCGACGCGATCTGGTTCTTCGCTTATTGATGCAGCAAGACATATTAACTCCGCGACAATACGAAGAAGCGGCGAGTCGTGATTTGGATATTCAAGACAACCCACGTATTGCTAGCCGTCAGCCCGCTTACTTCCAACAAGTAAACATTGAGCTTAAGAAGTATGTCGGCGATCGATTTGAAGCGAAAAAAGGGATTCGAGTATTTACCTCTCTGGATCCCGTTTCCCAAGACAAGTTAGAAAAGTCGATTGCTCGTAAAGTGCCTGATTTATCGAAAACGGCAGGTAACAAACTGGAAGCCGCAGCTATTGCCGTGGATCGCAATACTGGTGAAATTCGAGCGATGGTCGGCGGCAAACGTACCGGTTACGATGGTTTTAACCGTGCTTTGAACGCGAGTCGCCCTATTGGTTCTTTGGTTAAGCCTGCCATCTACTTAACCGCATTGGAACAACCTCAGAAGTATACGTTGGCGACAACATTGAAGGACACGCCACTGAGCTTGAAAGGCAGTAAAGGCAGCGTATGGAGCCCAAGAAACTTCGACCGTAAGTTCCGTGGCGATGTACCCTTGTATGTTGCGCTTTCTAAGTCTTACAACGTACCAACGGTTCGCTTGGGGATGCAGTTAGGCATTGATAGCGTCTCAGATACCATTGGAAAACTGGGTGTCGATAAAAACGAAATTCGCCCAGTACCGTCGATGTTTTTGGGTTCGTTCTCACTGACTCCGTTCCAAGTTGCTCAGATGTACCAAACCATTACCAACTCTGGTCGCATTGCGCCTTTGTCTGCACTTCGTTCGGTTATTGATAATGATGGTGAGGTTCTGTATCAGTCTATCCCTCGTGTATCACAAAGCGTTGACCAGCAAGCTGCTTGGTTAACAACGTATGCCATGAAGCGTGGTGTATCAGAAGGTACAGGTCGTTTCTTACAAGGTCAGTTTGCATGGGCTGGGTTAGCTGGTAAAACGGGTACCAGTAATGACAGTCGAGACAGTTGGTTCGTGGGTGTTGATGGTCGTGAAGTCACGACGATTTGGTTAGGCCGAGATGACAATAAACCGACTAAACTAACCGGTTCTAGCGGTGCGTTGCGTGTCTATGCTGATTATCTGAAGCAAAGAACGCCTGAACAACTATTACTGCCTTGGCCAACAGGAATTGCGACCGCTAGCTTTACTCGAACTTCTGAAGGGGCGTTAGAGTTTGACTGTGGTGGTACAGTCAAATTGCCGGTCTGGGATGAAAGTAGCAGCATTAAAAAGGGCTGTGAAAGTCAACCAAAACAGTGGCTAAAGAAGCTTTTTCAGTGGTAAAGTCATAACAGAAAAGAATGACAAGGATAGTTTAGATAATGATTTCTCGTTGGTTAGTGAGTAGCTTGGGTATTGTCGGTACTGTGATCAGTTTTCAACTGTTTGCCGCTACTGCAGCACAGGTTGATTCATCAGAACATGTTGAACTTAAACAAGCTCATAAAAGGCCAACCGTTGCTGTCGTTCTTGCTGGTGGTGGCGCTAAAGGTGCAGCTCACATCGGTGTGCTTAAAGCCCTAGAGGAGATGCAAATTCCGGTTGATTACATTACCGGTACCAGCATGGGCGCATACGTTGGTGGTCTTTATGCGACAGGGATGAGCGCTGATGAGATCGAGAGCTTTATTTATACGGTTGATTGGAATCGCGGCTATCGCGATCGCGTCAACCGTAGTGATCGCCGTGTGCGAGACAAAGAATATGAAGACCGTTATCAACTGAATACTGATCTCGGTTTAGGTTGGGGTGAAATCAAAGCCAGAAAAGGTGTGGTTCAAGGTCAGAATATGTTGCGTATTCTGCGCGAGACCACTGGTAATTTATCTCCCCTCGATTCTTTCGACAGCCTCGCTATTCCATATCGCTCTGTCGCAACCGATATTATCGACCTTGAAGAAGTCGTGATCGATCATGGTCACCTTGTTGATGCGATGATGGCGAGTATGTCAGTACCTGGAGCACTTCCGCCTTATGAAGTTGATGGGCGAATGTTGGTCGATGGTGGTGTCACCAATAACATGCCTGTTGATGTTGCTAGAGCGATGGGTGCTGACATAGTTATTGCGATTGATATCAGTACTAACTACAAAAGCAAAGAAGACTTCACTAACTTTTTAGCCGCAGCAGACCAACTCTCTAATTACCTTGTTCAACGCAGCACTCAAGAGCAAGCCGCGACGTTAACAGACGATGATTTTTTCCTACGTCCTGATGTTGGGCAAATGGAGACCACCGAGTTCGATAAAATGCCGACGGCTTATCATGCTGGATACGAAGCAACAAGGCAGTATACGGATCAGCTTTCTAAGTTGGCGCTCTCTAACGCAGACTATCAAAAGTATATCGATCATAAACAGCAAGCTCGAAAGCAGCTAAAGCATGGCGACCAGACTGTCGTTGATAGAGTTATTATTAACAACAACACCCACTATTCAGATAAGTTGATCGAAAATCGTTTAAACCTCGATTCTGGTCAGGTTATTAAAACCAGTGAAATCGAATCTAAAGTGAAAGATCTTTATGCCTTAGATCGGTTCGAGTTGGTTACTTATGAATTTGAAAATGTTGATGGCGAGGATCAACTGTTGGTCGATGTGAACGAAAAATCCTGGGGTCCAAACTACCTCAATTTTCGATTCTTTCTTGAAGATGATTTCTCGACTACCAGCCAGTATTCGCTCGGTGTTTCTGCCAACTTTACTGATATTAACAAACATGGCGCAGAGTTAAGAACCAATCTTGAAATGGGTACTGACAAGCGTATTGAAGCGGAACTCTTCTCGCCATTCTTTTCGAGTCAAAAGTTGTTCACATCTGTGTCTATTGCTTACAGCAACCAGAATCGAAACCTGCCAGCAGGAATTGGCGAGATTGGAGAACCTACACTGGATGCAACCAAAGACTATTTACCAATGTCTTATCAAGAGTATCTGAGTGAATTGGCATTTGGCTATCAACCGACATTGTGGCAAGAGCTGAAATTTGGAGCGCGTTATACAGATGGTAGCATTGAGGTGGCATCATTACCTTCATTAGGAAGTGGTGGCTATAAACGTATTGGTGCCTTTGCCAGTTATAGATTGGATACTTTGGACAACTTCAGTCTTCCTACCGAAGGTTATTTTGTCGATTTAGAGTACCTTATCTCTCATGACGATTTTGAGAATGAGAGCTCTAATGGTGGTTCCGATTTTTCTTCTGAGAGCGATACAGTCTTTGAACTTTCGGCCAATTTTATGGCAGCACAAAGCATTGAAAAGCATACTTTAGTCGCAAAGGTTGATTACGGCATCGTAGAAAGTAAAAACTCAGTCTTTCCGATTGATCCGAAAGAGTTAGGAGGGTTCCTCAATCTATCCGGTATTCCAAGAAATAGTTTGATCGGTCAGAACTTAGCTTACACCAGTTTGATCTACCGTTATAAGTGGTTTGAAAATGACTTCGGCCTCTTTGAATCACCGTTCTACGTGGGTGCCTCTATTGAACATGGTGGTGTTTGGTCAGACAATAATTTAAGACTGGATGAAGCACCAATGTATACGGCAGGTTCTGTTTTTGCGGGTGTCGACTCACCCATCGGGCCGATCATATTAGCTTATGGCCGAACCGAAGATAACTTTGATTCGGTGTATCTGATTGTTGGTACTTCCTACAAATAATCATGCGTAGAGTCACCGTTTTACTGCGTAAATAGGCAAAAATAGTGGGACTTTTGTCTTAACTTGCTATGTTGGTCAAAATGATAAGATTTTAATTTAACGTTAAATTTGCTATTCTACCGCCCACAGTTTGGCCTCTATGATGCCGCTCATCAATACAAATTGAATGACAAAAATGGCAATGGAGAGCCAAGTTTCCAAGGATGTTCGCTTCTTTATTTTACTAATAATTATGAAGGTAAGAAGTGAACCGCAATGAGAGGAAAAAAGTCGTGCTTGAAGCCTACCGTAAACACGTCGAAGAACGTGCTGCCGAGGGAGTTGTCCCAAGACCACTAGATGCTGAGCAAGTCGCTGGCCTAGTTGAACTTCTGAAGAATCCACCTCAAGGTGAAGAAGAAATCATTCTTGACCTATTAGAAAACCGCATTCCACCGGGTGTAGATGAAGCTGCTTACGTAAAAGCGGGCTTTCTTACGGCTATCACTAAAGGTGAAGTCGCTTCCCCACTAGTAAGCAAAGCAAAAGCTGCAGAACTGCTTGGTACTATGCAAGGCGGTTATAACATTGAGTCTTTAGTGTCTCTGCTAGACGATGCTGAGCTTGCTCCAATCGCAGTTAAAGCCTTGTCTCATACTCTACTGATGTTCGATGCGTTTTACGATGTAGAAGATAAAGCGAAAGCAGGTAATGCTTCAGCGCAACAAGTACTTCAATCTTGGGCTGATGCTGAATGGTTTACAGCGAAGAACAAAGTAGCGGAAAAGATCACCGTTAAAGTATTTAAAGTTACCGGTGAAACTAACACTGATGACTTATCGCCAGCGCCTGATGCATGGTCACGTCCTGATATCCCAGTGCACGCGAAAGCGATGCTGAAGATGGAACGTGATGGCATCACTCCTGATGAACAGGGTAGCGTTGGTCCAATCAATCAAATCGAAGAAATGCAAAAAGACGGCATTCCACTGGCTTACGTCGGTGATGTTGTTGGTACAGGTTCTTCACGTAAATCTGCGACAAACTCAGTACTTTGGTTCATGGGAGAAGATATCCCATTCGTACCGAACAAGCGTACTGGCGGTGTTTGTCTGGGTGGTAAAATTGCACCAATCTTCTACAACACAATGGAAGATTCAGGCGCACTACCCATTGAACTGAACGTACAAGACATGAACATGGGCGATATCATCGATATCTACCCGTACGAAGGTGTTGTTCACAAGAACGGTTCTGTGATTTCAAACTTTGAGCTAAGCAAAGTACTTCTTGATGAAGTGCGTGCTGGTGGACGTATTCCACTGATTATCGGTCGTGGTCTAACGGGTCGTGCTCGTGACGCTCTAGGTCTAGAAGAAACTGATCTGTTTGCTAAACCAATCGATCCTTCTGCTTCTGATAAAGGCTACACGTTAGCTCAGAAGATGGTAGGTAAAGCGTGTGGCGTTGAAGGTGTGCGTGCGGGTCAGTACTGCGAACCTAAAATGACAACAGTAGGTTCTCAAGATACTACCGGTCCTATGACGCGTGATGAGCTGAAAGATCTGGCTTGTCTTGGGTTCTCTGCGGATCTTGTGATGCAGTCTTTCTGTCACACATCTGCATACCCGAAACCAGTTGATGTAAACACTCACCATACACTGCCTGATTTCATCATGAACCGTGCAGGTGTTTCACTTCGTCCGGGTGATGGTGTTATCCACTCTTGGTTAAACCGTATGCTTCTTCCTGATACTGTAGGTACAGGTGGTGACTCGCATACTCGTTTCCCTCTAGGTATTTCATTCCCTGCGGGTTCTGGTTTGGTCGCATTTGCTGCGGCAACAGGCGTTATGCCTCTTGATATGCCTGAATCTATCTTGGTTCGCTTTAAAGGTGAAATGCAGCCAGGTATCACGCTACGTGACCTAGTACACGCAATTCCTCTATACGGCATCAAGCAAGGTCTACTGACTGTAGAGAAAGCAGGTAAGATCAACGAATTCTCTGGTCGTGTACTAGAAATTGAAGGTGTTGAGCACCTATCTGTTGAGCAAGCATTTGAACTTTCTGATGCATCTGCTGAGCGCTCAGCTGCAGGTTGCACCGTTAAGCTTTCTGAAGAGTCTATCTCTGAGTACTTGAACTCGAACATCGTGATGCTTAAGTGGATGATCGCTGAAGGCTACGGTGATGTTCGTACTATCGAACGTCGTATTACTGCAATGGAAGAGTGGTTAGCGAACCCTGAGTTGCTATCTGCTGATTCAGATGCGGAATACGCGCACGTTATCGAGATTGATCTTGCTGATATCGATCAACCAATCTTATGTGCACCAAACGATCCTGATGATGCTCGTCTTCTTTCTGACGTTCAAGGCACTGAAATTCAAGAAGTGTTCATCGGTTCTTGTATGACCAACATCGGTCACTTCCGTGCTGCAGGTAAGATGTTAGAAGAGTTTAATGGCTCTTTAAATACTCGCCTATGGGTTGCTCCGCCAACGAAGATGGATAAAGACCAACTGACAGAAGAAGGCTACTACGGCATCTTCGGTCGTGCTGGGGTTCGTATCGAAACTCCGGGTTGTTCACTGTGTATGGGTAACCAAGCTCGTGTTGCTGATGCTTCGACGGTTATGTCTACGTCTACTCGTAACTTCCCGAACCGTTTAGGTAATGGTGCGAACGTTTATCTAGCTTCTGCTGAGCTTTCTGCTGTTGGTGCGATTCTTGGTCGTATCCCAACTAAAGAAGAGTACTTAGCGTACGCTGAGAAGATCAATGCAACCGCTGCCGATACTTACCGTTACCTGAACTTCCATAAAATGGGTCAGTACACGGACAAAGCAGACACGGTTATCTTCCAAGAACCAGCTTAGTTCCTCGTTATATTTGTAGCTGCAGCGTTGTTGACTGCGTACGTTCACCGGAGCGCCGGCCGCCCTAGTCACATAGAGCTTCTATGCTCATAGGGATGAACGTACTTGTCGCCTAGCTGCAACTCCAACTATTTAGAGGAACCCAAATGATAGAGCGTCTACTTCGGTAGGCGTTTTTTTATGTCTGAATGTTAGTTTACGAGCGACTCGATCTCTTGATGACTTCGCTATATACTCTCGCCTCATTTTTTACCCTATCTGTCATTAGTGCGCGGAGCCTTTATGGAATTTGAATTTACACGAAACACTTTAATGGGCGAGTACTATGTAAAGTGCAGCATGGGTCATGAAATTGTTGGCCGTTGGCTTCAAGAAGAGATCGGTAAAGATAAGCAAAAACTCGATCATGTGATGGCGTTGATTGAGCGTTCACGTTTGGATCTGAATAATGAAGTGACGCTACTAGGCAAAGAGATCAGCCTAGCGATCAATGAAGACGACGTAACGATTCAAGAAAATGTGCTAGGGCACGAACAAGAGATGGAAGAGGGCAGTGAGTTCGATTTCTATAATTGTGAAAGCGAAGCAAGTTGCGGAATTGACGATTTCGAGTTGCTCATCGAACGTTGGATTGATTTTTTAGGTTACTAGTCCTGACACCTATTTATTAGTCATTCAGAGCTTTGAAGGCTCCGTTGCCCAAAACTAGAGCAACGACAATGCAGCGCATTAAGATAGTGAAAAGGCCGCACCATATTGGTGCGGTCTTTTTCTTTTCTAAATCGGTATTGTTTCTATTTTATTTAAAATCAAACACTTAAATTCTTGGCACGCTACTTGGATTGTAATAAGAGTATTAACGGATTAAGTGAAGAATTTAAGGAAAGAATATGAAATTAATAAATGCCATTGTTAAGCCATTCAAATTAGACGATGTACGCGAAGCGCTCTCTGATGTGGGTATTGAAGGTATGACGGTTTCTGAAGTGAAAGGTTTTGGTCGTCAGAAGGGGCACACTGAATTGTATCGTGGTGCAGAGTACCAGGTGGACTTCCTACCAAAGGTAAAGCTAGAGATTGCAACCCAAGCTGAAAATGTTGACCGAGTTGTTGAAGCGATTAGCCAAGCGGCACACACCGGAAAAATCGGCGATGGCAAAATTTTTGTGTATGACCTAAGCCAAGCCGTACGAATTCGTACCGGTGAAATGGATGCTGAAGCACTTTAAAGAATTACAAGGACTGGAGACTTTAATATGGAACTGACAACAACAGTAACGGAACTACGTTACGCACTAGACACTTTTTTCTTCCTCATTTCAGGTGCGTTGGTAATGTGGATGGCTGCAGGCTTCGCGATGTTAGAAGCTGGCCTTGTTCGTTCGAAGAACACCACAGAAATTTTAACTAAGAACATTTGTTTGTACGCGATTGCTTGTACGACTTTCTTAGTCGTTGGTTACAACATTATGTATGTCGATAACGGCGAAGGTGGCTGGTTACCGTCATTTGGTACTCTGATTGGTACTCAAGGTGAAGGTGCAGACCACTCATTAGAATCAGACTTCTTCTTCCAAGTCGTTTTCGTTGCAACAGCAATGTCTGTGGTATCTGGCGCGGTTGCTGAGCGAATGAAACTTTGGTCATTCCTTATCTTCTCTGTCGTGCTAACAGCATTCATCTACCCAATGGAAGGTTACTGGACTTGGGGCGGTGGTTTTCTATCAGAAGCCGGTTTCAGTGACTTTGCTGGTTCAGGTATCGTACACATGGCCGGTGCTTCAGCAGCCTTAGCGGGTGTGCTTCTACTGGGTGCTCGTAAAGGTAAATATGGTAAGAACGGTGAGATCTACCCGATTCCAGGTTCAAATATGCCACTGGCAACGCTAGGTACATTTATCCTTTGGTTTGGTTGGTTCGGTTTCAACGGCGGTTCTCAACTAATGGTTTCTGACTTTGAGAACGCGACAGCGGTTGGCCAAATCTTCCTTAACACCAACGCAGCAGCAGCAGCAGGTGCGATTGCAGCACTACTAGTATGTAAAACAACTTGGGGTAAAGCAGACCTAACAATGATTCTTAACGGCGCGTTAGCTGGCCTAGTAGCAATCACTGCAGACCCTCTATCACCATCACCTCTATTTGCTGTAGCGATTGGTTCTGTATCTGGTGCATTGGTTGTATTCAGCATCATCGCTCTAGACAAAGCTAAGATTGATGATCCAGTAGGTGCTATATCGGTACACGGTGTGTGTGGTTTCTTCGGTCTAATGGCTGTGCCACTAAGCAATGCTGATGCAACGTTTGGTGCTCAACTATTGGGTGCAGCAGTAATCTTTGCATGGGTATTCGGTGCTAGCCTAGCGGTATGGGCAGTGCTTAAAGCAACAATCGGTATCCGAGTAACGGAAGATGAAGAGCTTGAAGGTATGGACATGCACGATTGTGGTGTCGGCGCCTATCCAGAGTTTGTGTCTGTAAAATAGAACATTATGTATTAATCCATAATTTACAAATATTTACATATTACCCACTTGAAACCTGCTCTCATGAGCAGGTTTTTTTGTGCTCTATCATTGAAATTAATATTTTAATAAATATAATAACGCAACTGATATAGATTATCATTTCGATATAAAGGACTTTACCAATGAAAAAATTGCTAACTCTTTCAGCTCTAGCATGTAGCGCAATCGCACCAACGGCTGCAATCGCTGCTGAAGAAGTAAACGTATACTCTTACCGTCAACCTTTCCTTGTTGAACCTATGTTTGATGAGTTCACAAAAGAGACTGGTATCGAGGTGAATGTTAAGTTTGCTAAGAAAGGTTTAGCAGAAAAGCTAGCTCAAGAGGGCGAATACAGCCCAGCAGATGTGGTATTAACTGTTGATATCAGCCGCCTATCTGAGCTAACTGAAAAAGGTTTAGTTCAAGCTGTAGAAAGTGATGTTCTAGAAAAGAATATCCCAGCTCAGTACCAAGACACAGCTAACGAGTGGTTCGCTCTAACAACTCGTACACGTAGCGTTTACTCTTCTCGTGACCGTGTTGGTCGTCTAGGTGAAGATTTCACTTACGCTGATCTAGCTAAGCCAGAATTCAAAGGTAAAATCTGTACACGTAGCGGTAAGCACCCATACAACGTTTCTCTAGTATCTTCGATGATTGCTCACAAAGGTGAAGCTGAAACGAAAGAATGGCTAGAAGGCGTAAAAGCAAACCTAGCACGTAAGCCTCAAGGTAATGACCGTGCACAAGTTAAAGCGATCAAAGAAGGTCTATGTGACGTTTCTCTTGGTAACAGCTACTACCTAGGTAAGATGGTTAACGATAAAGAGCAAAAAGCTTGGGCTGACGCTGTTTACCTTAACTTCCCTAACCAAGAGACAACAGGTACTCACGTAAATATCTCTGGTATGGCAATGGCTAAATTCTCTCCAAATAAAGAGAACGCAGTTAAGCTCATGGAATTCCTATCTGGTGACGTGGCGCAAGGCATGTACGCAGAAGTGAACTACGAATACCCAGTTAAAGCTGATGTTAAACCTTCAGAGCTTGTTGCTTCTTGGGGTGAATTCAAAGCTGATACCATTTCTCTAGACCAAATTGCTGACCACCACGCAGCAGCAATCAAGCTACTAGACGAAGTTAAGTTCGATCTATAATTTTTTACTGTAGGCTTCGGCCCAAGTAAAATGACAGCCTCAAGTCGCCATTTCGGTAACTTGGGGCTGTTTTGTTTTGGAAAATCACTTTTTGATACAAAGCTCCCCGTTAATCCCCAGAGTTATGAGCATCTCACCTTGAAGTCATTACAGTATATGGGTATAAATAACCCCCCATTAAAAGGATATGAGATGTATTTGCAAATGCATTTGTGTTTCATTAAGCCTCGTTGTAGTTAGGCGATGAAAGAAAAGAATTATTTATGGAACACCAGTAGCTGCATCATTGCTGTATTGCTGGTTTTACCGATTTTAGCGATTTTTACGACTGCTGTTGGAGAAACTGATGAGCTATTTTCTCATCTTATGTCCACAGTAATGCCCACCTATACTTATAATACGGTGGTTTTAGTCATAGGAACCTTATTTCTGTCCTTGGCTTTTGGTATTCCGTCAGCTTGGATTATGGCAATGTGCCGTGTTCCAGGAGAGCGCGTTTTACAGTGGGCATTAGTGCTGCCATTAGCAATGCCAGGCTATATTGTCGGGTATATCTTTACCGATTGGTTCGATTTTGCTGGTCCGGTTCAAATTCTGCTACGAGATTTAACAGGGTGGGGGCCCGGAGAGTACTGGTTCCCAGACATTAGAACCTTGTTCGGAGCTATTATTGTTCTGTCACTTGTTCTCTACCCCTATGTTTATTTGCTATGCCGCGCGGCGTTTATGGAGCAAAACGTCTCCTTATTGCAATCCGCTCGGTTGTTAAAGTGTTCACCTTGGGAAAGCTTTCGTCGTATTTCCTTGCCGCTTGTTCGTCCATCAATGGCGGTCGGTCTATCACTGGTTGCAATGGAAACCATTGGTGACTTTGGTACCGTAAGTTACTTTGCAGTCAATACCTTAACGACTGCGGTTTACGACACTTGGTTAGGTTACTCAAGCTTAACGGCTGCTGCGAAAATATCGGCGATCATGCTGATTATCGTGATCCTACTATTGAGTTCAGAGCGCTATAGCCGTCGCAAACAGAAATTATTCCAGAATCAATTCAGTAGTCGTGAAGATTTTCGTTACGACCTTTCCGGTTGGAAGAAGTGGTTAGCATTGTTTTGGTGCTGGGGGTTGGTGTGTGTCGCATTCTTGTTCCCTCTTGCCCAGTTAATGATTTATGCCTACAAATATTTTGCTCAAAGCTGGACCCCTGAATTTAGAGAGTATGCCGTTAATAGCCTTTATGTTTCGGTAGTTGCTGCAATTATTGGTGTCGTTATTGCTTTGATTGTGAACTTCAATCAACGTGTTAGCCCAAGTAATAAAAATCAGGCTTATATGCGTATCGCTTCCATGGGCTATGCCGTTCCAGGCACCGTGTTAGCCATTGGTGTGATGGTCCCAGTTTTGTTTATGGATCACTTAGTCAACGATATTGCAAAAGTGATGGAATGGACAGGACCAGGTTTGATCTTCTCTGGTTCTATGTTTGCACTTATCTTTGCCATGGTCGTGCGTTTTTCAGCGGTTGCAATTGGCAGCATTGAAAGTAGCTTGAGTAAAGTTTCTCCTTCATTGGATATGGCATCTAAAACAATGGGCTGCAATACCAACCAGATGTTACGTCGTGTTCATTTACCTTTGATTAAACGAGGCGCATTGATCGCCGGATTATTGGTGTTTATCGAATCAATGAAAGAGTTAAATGCGGCATTACTGCTACGCCCTTTCAATTTCGAAACATTGGCGACTTATGTTTATAACTATGCCTCTGATGAGCACCTAGAGTTGGCGGCGATGCCCGCTGTGTTATTGGTGTTAGTAGGGTTAATTCCTCTGATTATCGTAAACCGTTCCTTGGAGCAGAAACACTAATGAGTTGTGCATTATCAATTAAAGATCTGACTTGTAAGTACGAGTCCCAAACTATTTTGGAATCTCTTTCTTTAGAAGTTGAGCATGGTGAAATTGTTTGTCTGCTTGGTGCCAGTGGTTGTGGTAAGACTACGCTGCTTAAAGCGATTGCCGGCTTGCTTCCATTGAGTAGTGGCGTCATGAGCTTGAACTGTCTAACCATCGACGATGGAGATAACTGGCTACCACCTGAACAGCGAAACATCGGAATGATCTTTCAAGATTATGCTCTGTTTCCGCACTTGACGGTAAACCAGAATATCTGCTTCGGCCTCAAAGGTCTCTCTGAGCAGCAAAAGAAAGAGAAAGTTCAAGAGATGTTGGAGCTGGTTCACTTAGATGAATTCGGTGACCGATACCCACATCAACTTTCTGGTGGTCAGCAACAACGTGTCGCGATTGCGCGTTCTTTGGCTTACAAGCCGGATCTACTGTTGTTGGATGAACCTTTCTCGAACATTGACACTCAAGTTCGGCATGAGCTGATATCTCAAATTCGTAAAATATTTAAAAAGCAGGGTGTTACTGCTATTTTTGTAACGCACAGCCGTGAAGAAGCATTCGCTTTTTCAGATAAAATGGCGGTAATGAACCATGGTGTGATTGAGCAATATGGTTCAGCCTCTGATTTGTACTTCCACCCATCGAGTAAGTTTGTTGCTGATTTCTTAGGTGGTGGTAGCTACTTAAATGCAAAGCGTATTTCAGATAATGAATTTGAAACGAGCTTAGGTCTGATTGAAGCGAAAGCACAAACTCAGATTGAAGTGGGAGCGGAATGTGCGTTGTTACTAAGACCACAGCATATCGTGGCGAGTCATGATGTCGATAGTAACCTGTCCGTGTTGGAACAACAATTTATGGGCGACCACTGTCGTTATGTGATTGAAGCTAACGGTCAAAAACTGTTAGCAACGTCTTCTGAGGCTCTAGGTGTTGGTATGCCAGTCACCGTCAAAGTAGATACCAAAGGTGTGTTGGCGTTTTAATGATAGGCAGTAAGTATCGTTCTACCGAAAAGTAAAATGCATTCGTAAAAAAGCCCAGCACTTTGACACAGAGTACTGGGCAAGAGTTCTTCACCTATAGGCTTTAACAAGGCAGTGGTTTGTTAAGTCCCATTCAAAACTGCTGCACTCTATAAGTCTATAGAGATAGGAAGTCTTTCACTTTTTGAAGAACACGTTCTGCAGTGTCTTTGTCTTCCATTTCTGCGAAGATTCGTAGTAAAGGCTCTGTTCCGGAGAAGCGAGCGATCACCCAGCCGCCATTCTTGAAGTAAACTTTAGCACCATCTTCATAGCTGACTTTTTCAATTTCGTATTCAAATTCAGGCAGTTGTTTCTCTACGTAAATCTTGGTGTAGAGTGCTTCTTTTTCAGACGGTTTGAATTTGCAATCCCCTTCTGCCGTATACGCATAACCATACTTCGAGTAGATTTCATCAAGCAGCTCAGATAATTTTTTACCTGTTACACTGATCATCTCAACCAATAAGCTCGATGCGAACACGCCATCCTTACCTTTAATATGGCCACGAATGGTTAAACCACCCGAACTTTCGCCACCAATCAGTGAGTCGTCGGCTTCCATTTGAGAGCTGATATGCTTGAAGCCTACAGGAACCTCAAAGCTCTTTTCACCATGATCTGCAGCGACTTTATCAAGTAGGTGTGTAGTTGCGATATTACGTACTACAGAGCCTTTCCAGCCTTTGTATTCCAGTAGGTAGTAGTAAAGCAGTAGTAGAACTTCGTTAGGGTGAATGAAGTGACCTTTCTCATCAATGATACCTAAACGGTCGGCATCGCCATCGGTTCCAATACCAATATCGTAACCTTCAGCCGCAACTAAGTGCTTCAAGCGATACAGCGTTGCGGCACTTGGCGATGGCATCAAGCCACCAAAATCTGGGTTTTTGCCATCGTTGATGACATCGACATCGCAGCGACCGTTTATAAGAACAGTTTGCAGAGCGTTTTTCGCCACACCAAACATTGGGTCGATCAGTACGCGTAGATTCGCTTTCTTAATCGATTCAATATCGATGGCATTAATGATGGAATCAACAAAGGCGTTCATCGGGTTGATTATCTCGATTTCTTGGTCGTTTAACGCTTGTTCGAAATCGACACGAATAACATCTTCGTTGGTTAGAGTTGCGATTTGCTGTTCGATCTTCTCTGTTATGATCTCGTCAGCATCACGTCCACCTTCAATGAACACTTTGATGCCATTGTAGTCAGCAGGGTTGTGAGAAGCGGTAATACACGCAGAGTAAATACATCCCATCTCTTTTGCTTGGAACATCACGATAGGTGTTGGAACGAACTTATCAATGAAGCTTACTTTGATGTTGTTGGCTGCCAATACTTCAGCAAACCAGCACGCGGCTTTATCTGAAAGGAAGCGGCGGTCGTAACCGATCACGAAGCCGTTCTTTGCTGCATTTTCATTATTGATGATGTTTGCGAGCGCTTGCGCCACAAGGCGAACATTGTCTCTGGTGAACTCTTCACCAATGAAAGCGCGCCAGCCACCTGTACCAAATTTAATCATTAGAAAATCCTTTTAGTCTCATTGCCTCAAGTCGATAAAGACTTGAGGCAAGAGCTGTTCGTTAAATTAAGTGACTAGCCTAGAACAACGACAACATCGTTCACGCTGCCTTCTGCTTGTACTGGGATTGCACCTTCAACAGAATCACCGTTGATAGTGATAGAGGAAACCCCTTTGCTTACTGCGTTCGGGTTTTGCACTGTGATGTTGTAAGTCGCGCCACGCCATTGACGAGTAACCTCGAATTCCGGCCAATCAGTTGGAATACAAGGGTCGACTGTTAAGCCTTCAAAGCCTGTGCGAACACCAAGAATGAAGTTGGTTACCGCAAAGTAAGCCCAACCCGAGGTACCTGTTAACCAAGGGTGGTTTGCACGGCCGTGGTCTTGATGGTCTTTACCCATGATGAACTGCACGTACGAGTAGGGTTCTGCGTAACGTGTTTCAATCATGTCGTTTTGGTTGTACGGGTTTAGTGCGTCGTAGAATTTCATGGCACGGTCACCACGGCCTAGCTTCGCTTCTGCTACCCAAGCCCATGGGTTCGGGTGAGAGAAGATAGCGCCGTTTTCTTTAACGCCTTGGTAAACGCGAGTCACAAAGCCGATATCGTCGTTTGGTGTTGCGAACGATGGAGAGTTTAGGTGTAGGCCGTATTCTGAGAATAGGTTCTCATCAACTGCGTCCATCGCTTTCTCGCCGCGCTCTTGAGAAACCGCACCAGACAGAACCGCTAGTGTGTTTGACTCAAGGTGTACACGACCTTCAGCTTGTTGAGCTGTACCGATCTTGTCGCCATTTTTAGTTAGACCACGGATGTACCAGCCACCCTCGTCATCCCAAAGGTGCGTTTCACAAGCTTCACGAACATTCGCTGCCATTTCAGTGTATTTAGCAACGTCAGCGTCGTTATTGCGGAACTTAGCTAAGTCTAAGAATTCTTGTAGAGCCCAGAAATGTAGGAATGAAACCATTGAAGATTCACCGCCACCTAAGTTCAAACAGTCATTCCAGTCTGCGCGAAGCCCCTTACAGATACCTGTTTGACCTACGTATTCAGCAGAGAAATTCAGTGCGGCTTTCATGTGTTCGTAAACTGTCGCTTCGCCACCATCTGCGTATGGAATCACTTCGTCAAAGAAATCGTGTTCTCCGGTTTCCATCACGTATTTGATGATGGTAGGAACGATCCATAGGTGATCATCAGAACAAGTATCTTCAATGCCATGGATCTTGTCGTCATCTGACGGTGTTGGAACAACCGTTGGTGATTTCGATGGCTCAACGTCTGCTTTCTCTGGATCAAACCAGTCTGGATCGAATAGGTGTAGACCGTAGCCCGCTTTCACTTGGCCGCGTAGCAGGTCGATAATACGTTTCTTAGTCATTTGTGGGTTGGCATGAGGTACTGAGATCGCATCTTGCGCAGTATCACGGTAACCAAGACCTGTACGGCCGCCAACTTCAATGAATGATGCAAAGCGCGACCACACCACACAAGTTTCTGCTTGGTATAGTGTCCATGTGTTGATCATTGTGTCTAAGCCTTCGTTTGGAGACTTAACTTGGAATTTGTTGCAACGCTCGTCCCAGTGATCTTTGATACCTTGGAAAGCCGCATCGACGTTGGCTGTGTCTTGGTATTTTTCACGTAGGCGTTCACCATTGCCTTTGCCGATACCTAGTACATAGGCAAAGCGAACTTCTTCACCCGGTTGAATGGTAAATTGTTTATGTAGAGAACCACAGTGGTTGTAACAGGTTTGAGCGCTGTTAGAACATTTACCGTTCTCAACGGCAATTGGGTTCGCTTCATCACGGTACATGCCAAGGAAGTTATCACGTTGGCCGTCGTAGCTGTCTGGTGAGAAAGTTGAAGCTAGGTAGTAGAAACCTTCAAAGTCGTTAGTGTTGTAGTACAGGTCGTATTCAAGAACACCTTCTTGGTAAGACGTACCCGCAGAGTACAAAGACATCTGATGGTTCTGATTATCCGATTGGATGTGGCTGAACGAGAACTCAACAAATGAGAAAGTACTGATGGTTCTTGGGTTGTCAGTGTTGTTCTTTAGTACGACATCCCAAACTTCCGCATCTTCACCCTTAGGAACGAATAACGTTTTGGTTGCTGTAATACCACTGTATTCACACTTGAATTTTGAGTATGACAGGCCGTGACGAACTTCGTAGTTTGCTTCATCTAGGCTCTTTGCCACAGGCTGCCAAGAAATAGACCAGTAATCGCCCGTCTCATCATCACGCAGGTAAACATAGTGTCCAGGACGATCAAAGGTGCCGTTTGGACGGAATTTAGTAACACGGTTGTATTCCGGAGAATTGTAGAACGAGTAACCGCCCGCATTGTGCGAAATCACGGTACAAAACTTTTCAGTACCTAGGTAGTTGGTCCAAGGTGCTGGTACATCAGGGCGAGTGATGACGTATTCGCGATTGTCGTTATCGAAATAGCCGTATTTCATTGTCATTTCCTTTTTAACAAACTGCATCTATGCAGCTAATTTTTAAATAGTGATGCTGAGTTTTATTAGACTGAGCACCTTAATTTGAGTTAGTAACTTAATTTGAGTCAGCAAGCACTCGACTTGAGCGTGCTTTGGCTTCGTTTTATTGAGCTTTCCAAGGGTTGCGATAATCAACATTGAGTCTGTCGAGTAATGGCAGATGTCCCTTTAGGCGAGATAGGTAATCTAGCCAGTTTCGGTTGTGTTTATGTGTCCAACATCCTTCAGCTAAAGCGCTAATTCTTGGAAATACCATGTAATCCATGCGCTTTTGATTGGTAACGATCTCACACCATAAAGCACACTGAATTCCGCGGATCCGCTTACGAATTGGATCGGTGTCGGATATCTCAGCGAGGGCTTCGTAGGTATAAGCTTGTTCTAAGGGGATAACGGCAGCCCAATCTACGCCCGGCTCTTCCGGTGCATAATCTTGGGTCATGTCGAGATAGGTAAACTGTGCTGGTTGCAGCACCACATCGAAGCCTTGGCGAGCACAATTGATAGCGGCTTCTTCACTGAGCCATGAATAGATGATGGTCTCTTTGCTCACCTTGTCGCCGTGCTGTGCTTCTTCCCAGCCCACCATGCGCTTGCCGAGTTGCTTGAGTTTGTTTTCGGCATAGCGGAATAGGTGACCTTGTAGATCTTTGCTGTCTTGGTACTGGTGCTCTTTCATCAGTGCTTGAGCGGCAGGGCTGTTGGTCCACACACCGGGTGGTACTTCGTCTGCGCCCATGTGGATCAATTCGCTAGGGAAAAGCTCTGCGACTTCTTCAATAACCGCATCTAAGAATTGGTAAGTGCCTGACAAACCTGGATTTAACACGTTGTCGTTGTAGTGCTGAATACTCTTGTATTGTGTGGTGTCTGCTTGCTCAACTAGCATGTCTGGTAGTGATTTGATCGCGGCGCGGCAGTGGCCTGGGATGTCAATCTCAGGGATAACCGTGATGCTACGCTGCTCTGCGTATTCAATGACTTCACGAACCTGTTGTTGCGTGTAGAAACCGCCATAGTTATCCGCAATGTGGGTGTATTGCGGTTCTAATGCATGATCAGGACCACGCCAAGCGCCGATTTCAGTCAGCTGAGGCAGGCTCTTAATCTCAATTCTCCAACCTTCATCATCGGTTAGGTGCCAATGAAAAACGTTGAATTTGTAGTGCGCTAGTTGATTGATTAAGCGCTTCACTTGCTCTACTGAATGGAAGTGACGCGCGCAATCCAACATCATGCCTCGGTACTTAAAGCGAGGGTGATCGGCGATTTTGCAGCATGGAATAGAAAAATTTTCGGCATTCAGTTGTTGAATCAATTGAATCAGACTTGCCACGGCGTGTGTAAACCCAGACTGGCTACCTGATTCAACCATTATTTGTTGTTCAGTAATGCGGAGTTTGTATTCTGCTTCGTCTAATGTTGGATTGCTGCGAAATAGAATGTCGCAACTCTCGTCTTTTGAAAGCGCGTTCGAAAGAGGCAACTCAAAGGTCGATAGCAATTCTTGCTGGAACCAAGAGACTGCCTTATCTGCAAGGTGAGATTGAACCTCAATCTTACATTCACTATTTAACGCGAAGCTACCTTGCTTAAGTTCGATCTGGTTCGGCTGCGGAATCAATGCAATTTCAGCTGCATTCACTTCAGGTATCTGATTGCGTTCACGGTATGGTGACGCCAGAACTATCGGTGATATCGCGACAGGCAGTACCGATGTTTCTCCATCATGATGTGATTGGATAAAGGCATCATTAAGGCCATCAGAATAGAAGCGGAATGGGGCGCTTTGAATACTGAATTCAAGGTAGTAATGGTTATTGGCCTTTAACACGGGCGAACTTGGTTTGAACGAGCAATAGCTTCCAACTTGAGTCAGTTCACCTTGCGATAGACTCTCAGGAAGGATGAATCGGTCAAATGCAAAATGCAGAGACCAACCTTTTACGTCGAGGTCACTTAAGTTGTGTACCGTAAGGCCAAATCGGCAGTTATTTTTTTGTTCAGAAAGAACAGCTAAGTCGATGCGATAATTCATATAACTTCCCTGCTAAGCCTGTTGATACAAGTTGTGTTGTGGTTTTCCGGCAAACATCAATGCGCCTTCAATAGCGTCGAATTGAGGTTTTACGATCCATTGTTGTACTGGTGGTGATAGCCAGTTGAGAATACGCTCAGCGATACTTCCCATTAAGCACACCTTGTCAGCGCCTTTTCGATGCAGTGCTAAGACAAACATTTCGATATCAGCAGCGGTTTGCTTGAGCATATCGATAGCCAGCTCGTCACCTTCGTTAGCCAGTTGAAAAATCACTGGCGAGAATTGACCGTAGTCTTTTGGTATTGCGCCTTTTGACCATTCGACGATGGCATCCACATCATTATCAAAGTGATTCATAACGTGCTGAGTCAGCGGAGTTTTGCTGCGAATACCGTCTTCTGCAAGCAAGACTTGTTGAATCAAACGTAAGCCCATAACTGCGCCTCCGCCTTGATCTGATATCGGGAATTCACGACCGCCAACCACATGTTGCTCGCCGTCTTTTAGGTAGATACCGCAAGAACCCGTACCACCAATCATGATTGCGCCGTTTTGGCCATTGTGAGCACCAATGCAAGCGCCATAAGCGTCGGTATTTAGTGTCATGCTTGCGAAAGGGTGTGGTTGAGCCATGAAGTCGAACCATGCTGATTTTTGCTCAGCGCCAGCCAGTGCAAGGCCGACATGCATATTGGAAAAATGATTGGAGTCGAGTTGCCCTTGCTGCGCCGCTTGAGTAATGGCATCAATAATTGAGCTCATCGCAACATCAACACCCAAAAGGATGTTGGCACTGCCACTTTTTGCTTCACCAATGAGTTTGCCTTGGTCATCGCGAATACGAGCACGACAAGAAGTGCCGCCACCATCAATACCTACGTAGTAAAGCGTCATGATTATTGCTCCTTACGCTGAGCTAGGAAGTTGAATTGCGCAGCTGTTGCCAATAGGAACCAAGCACCGTGAGGGATCCATTGTTCGCCCCAGCGCCAGTTTTGGAGCATGTCATCTTTTTGCGCTGGTGGATTGAACGCAATGTCTTGGTCATCTTCAAAGCCAGCGGTGATGCCGTTACAAATACCGCCTTTCGCATTGAAAAAACCAAGCTGCGGTAGGTAGTCAGGGTTGTTATGGCCATGACCATCGAGCATGCACATGTGATATGGGTTGAGACCTAAGATCCAATCTAGGCTGTTTTGTGAAAGCTGGATTAAGCGCTTTTGAAGACCGGCATCTTGAATGTGTGGTTGAACTAAGTACGCCATGGTCGCAATTGAGCCAAGACGCGCGTTTTCACCTTGCCACCAGTAGCCAGTTTCGTTTTGTTGAGCGACGAAGAAGGCATCGTGCTTATCACCATCAACATTTTTAACGTACTGTCTTGGGTAGCCAAATGGGTTGATGACTTTGTCGGTAATATTGATTTCGAACTGACAAGCTTGCTCAACAACCACACGTGCTTGTTCTTGCAACTCAGTGTCAGTTTCATTATCGATGTACTCGCATAGAGCAATTACAGGAAGGCCAGCTTCAGCTGCATGGAAATAGGGGCGAGAGCCATCAGCATTAGCTGACCAAAAGTGCTCAAATGAATCATCAGATTGCTGACGTGCGATCAAGCGGCTCGCCCAAGCTCTTGCTTCTGATAGGTATTGCTCGTCCTCTGTTACTCGGTACAGTTCATTGGCAGCGAGTAGGGCACAATATTCATCGATGATGTTTTCTTCGCCATCGTTTAGGTACTGCAGGTTATGTTCTTTTAGGTGCCAATAACCGCTAACGGCAGCTTCAAGATAAGTTTGGCTCGAGTAACTGCCCGAGGTTTCAAGTTCAGATGCAGCAGCTAATGCGGCGATAGCAACGCCCGCACCTTGTCGGTAGCCCGCTTGCAAGTCCGTTGATTTGTTACCTTCTTGAGTGGCGTATGCGCAGATGTCACGTTGATTGATGTCTTTACTCCACTTGTCGAATACCGTCATGTAAAAGTATCCGTCAGCGTCTTGCATACGCACTAAGAAATCGGCACCGAATAGGGCTTCTTCCACTAAACGAGTCATAGAGAATTTAGGAAAGTCTGGGTTATTGCTAGTCAAGCGCACGCTTTTGAGCATGTTCCAAACAACCATCGGAATTTGTTGTGGGTTGAGATAATTGCCATAAGATAGGTGGCTAAAGTACTTACTTACATCACCCGATGCGTCGTACCAACCACCATGCACATCAACGTATCTGTCGGTGCCGAGAATTTGTGCTTGTCGATCTTTCTTGTCAAAAGTGCCACCACAACGTTGAGACTTGAAGTAATGAAGCACATCAGAAAATGTGTTGTTCATTAGTAGGTTGTTGCCAATCTCAAACACTTCTGAACGCAGGTTATCAAAGCGTAGGTAGTAGCGACCGGATTCGGTAAATGAACTGAAATCGATTGTGAAGAATTGTCCTTGATGCCAGTTTGCTACGCGGCCTTGTTTTACAATATCAAAGTTGCCCACAGTAATATGGTTGTCGGCACACACCAAAAGTGCAGTTGTACTCGATAAACGAGCCTTTTTAGTTTGTAATATCGCCTGCTTGGGAGCCGAAGATTCGTAGCCAATATGGTTGGTCAATAACAGCATCAATGTTCTCCAAAGGTCCTAGTTTCTTTTGGCTAGGTACTTGAATTGGTTTGGATATGAATAGTTAGGGTCCGCAGACCCTAACTCAGTCTTAATGTTTAGCTTTCGTGTAGGTAACAACGCACAAAGTGGTTATCGGCTAATTGGGTCACACCCGGTAGTTGCTCTTTACACTTGTCCATTGCGTGAGTACAACGGCCTGCAAAAGGGCAGCCTGCGGATACTGGAGTCCAAAGTGGAATTTCACCTTTGTTACCTGCCAATTGTTCGTGTATCGATTTCTTAGGATCTGGAACAGCAGAAACCAGTAGTTGAGTGTATGGGTGTTGAGGGTTAGCAATAACGTCATCGGTATCGCCCCATTCCACCATATGGCCTACGTACATCACTGAAAGGTCTTCTGCAATATAACGAGCAGTTGCGATGTCGTGAGTGATGTAAAGCAGAGACATTTGCTTCTCAAACTTCATCTCTTCCATTAGGTTCAAAACACCAGCTCGAATTGACACGTCTAGCATTGAAGTTGGCTCATCCGCTAGAACAACCTCAGCACCAACCGCGATGTTACGGGCTAGGTTGACACGTTGACGCTGACCACCAGAGAGTTGGTGAGGGTACTTCTCTGCCGTTGCTTGTGGTGGTACTAAGCCCACTTGCTCTAGAAGATCGTACACACGTTCCTGTAACTCTTTCTTGTTGCCCGGAGATACTTTTTTGTGGATCAACAATGGTCGAGCAATGTGATGGAAGATGTTATGTGTTGGGTTCAGGGAACCAAACGGGTCTTGCCATACCATCTGCACGCCTTCACGGTACTGCATAAGATCGTTTCTGCTTGAGATCTCTTGAATATCACGACCTTTGTATTCGATCGTACCGCCCGAAGGCGCGTACATTTTTGCGATCATTTTTGCTGTTGTTGATTTGCCTGAACCAGACTCGCCAACTACAGCTAGACCGCGGCTTTTGTACATCTTGAATGACACGTCGTTAATTGCACGCATCATTGGGGTTTGAATTGTGGTACTGCTTATTGGGAAGTCTTTTACGACATTCTTGCCTTCTACCAATAATTGACCGAAATCTTTGCTCATAATTGTCTCCAGAATCCTTATTCGCTTTGCTTGTTTTTAGGCGGTCGATCCGCCTGTTTAGTTATTCACGCCAAAAAGCGTGCAAGCTATAGCTTCCTTTGTACTATTGGGTCACCGTACAGGTGGCAGTTAGACAAATGTCCCGGGTCGATAGAACGCAGCTTGGTTGGTACCTTGGTACACGTTTCATGTACACGGTCACAACGAGCTTGGAAACGACACCCTTCAGGAATCTCTAACAAGTTCAGAGGGTTGCCAGGAATACCCGCTAGTTTTGTCTTTGGCCCTGTTAGTGGAGGGAAAGAACTTCCCAGCCCTTTGGTGTAAGGGTGGTAAGGGTTTTCTAGAATATCTTGAGCATTGGCAACCTCGATAAGTTCACCTGAGTACATGATGCCGATACGGTCAGAGAACTCGACCATCAATGACAAGTCATGGGTGATGAACAGAATCGAGAAGCCAAACTCTTCTTTTAGTGCATAGATCTTTTGTAGGATTTCGCGTTGAACAACCACATCAAGTGCGGTCGTTGGCTCATCCATAATGATCAGCTTTGGATTCAATGCTAGAGCGATAGCAATAACCAAACGTTGACGCATACCACCAGAGAATTGGTGAGGGTAGTCACTCAATCGGCTTGGGTGAATATCGACGATCTCAAGTAGACCTTCAGCGCGTTTTTTTGCTTGCTCACGAGTCATGTTGGTGTGACGCATGATTACGTCACAGAACTGCTCTTCCATTGGTAATACAGGGTTGAGAGCGTTCATCGCACTCTGGAATACCATCGACATCTCGCTCCAACGGAACGCTTGCATACGGTCATCACTGTATTCAAGGATGTTCTCACCATTGAAGATAACCTCACCACCACTGATGTAAGCGGGCGGCTTATGCAGACGCATAAGAGAGAAAGCAACAGTTGATTTACCACAGCCAGATTCACCAGCTAGGCCGAATACTTCACCTGGAGCAATGTCGAAACTTACGTTGTTACACGCACGAACATCGCCAGACTCTGTGATGTAATCCACGCATAAGTTGCGGATAGAAATTAGTGGTTCAGACATGATTATTTATCTCCGCTCCAAAGTGCATTTTGTGGTGGTAGTTCTGGTTCACGTTCTTCTTTGTCTTGAGCTGCTAGTTTCTTCCAACGCTTCATGCCTTTGTGAGAACGCAGTTGCGGGTTAGCAATTTCATCGACAGCGAAGTTAAGTAGAGCAAGACCAGTTACAAGTAGTGTCAATGCGATACAAGGAGCCAATAGTTCCCACCAAGCGCCAATCAGCATTGATGAAGAGGTTTGAACGTTGTAAAGCATGATGCCCCAGCTGATTGTGTTCGGGTCACCAAGACCTAGGAACGAAATCGTTGCTTCCATCATGATTGCGTACATCACCGAACCGATAAAGCTCGCGCCAACAATAGAGATAAGGTTTGGAAGAATCTCTACGAAGATAATACGGAATGAAGATTCACCCAGAACTTCAGCGGCTTTTACAAACTCTTTTTCACGCAGTGCTAAGGTCTGGGAACGAACAACACGCGCGCCCCAAGCCCAGGACATAAAGCCGATAACCAAGGTTATGGTGAGTGGCCCTGCCTCACCGATAAAGGCTGCAACTACGAACAGTAATGGGTATTGAGGAATAACCAGCATGATGTTCATTGCGGCGGTTAGAACGTCATCGACACGTCCACCGAAGTAGCCTGCAGAAACACCGATAACCGTTGCGAGTAGACATACGGTAAGACCCGCACCAAAACCTACAGCAAGAGATACGCGTGCGCCGTATACCACTTGAGACCAAACGTCACGACCCATACGAGTTGTGCCCAGTACATGGTCTGCCTTCTTAGACATTATCAATGTACGACGATCGTCTGCTAGGTTTTGAGCAACCCAGCCATCAGGGTTAGTTTGTGCAGACTTAACCACGAAGCCAGGGTATTCGTGTGGATTACCTGTACGCTTGTCTGGCACATGTTTTGTGATCAATGGAGCCGCAATAGCACCAAGAATAAAAATGCTTAGGATGATGACGCCAGTTAGAGCCATCGGATTACGCCAAATGAGTTTTAGAATATCTTTCATGATTATTTACCACCCTTACGAAGACGAGGGTCAAGAACAACGTAAAGCATGTCTGCAACTAGATTAAAGAACAGCATGAATAGCGTCATGATAAGCAGTTGGCCTTGCAGTACTTGGTAATCACGAGCGTTAATTGCGTTGAAAAGTACGCTACCAAGACCCGGGTAGTTAAAGATGATTTCGATAATTAACTGACCGCCGATCGCCATACCTAGAGACATCGAAAGCGCCGTCACACTTGGCAGCATCGCGTTACGAGCTGCATAGTTGAATACCACTCGGTTTTCACTCAGGCCTTTACCTTTCGCCATCGTGATGTAGTCTTCTGCTAGTAGGTTGATCATGTTGTTACGCATGTTTACTAGGAAGCCACCAATTTGAACAACAGAAGCACAAAACAGCGGTAAGAAGGCGTGGTAAGCGACATCTTTAATGAATGCCCAGCTTGTCCAATCTGGTACTGTACCTGCGGTGTAGGCATAACCTGTTGGGAACCACTTTAAGCCGATTGCGAAAGTAAACAGTGCAATCATCGCAATAACAACTTGAGGAACGGCTTGCAGAATTAGCATCCCAGGTGTTACGAAGGCATCGTATTTGCTGCCGCGTTTCCACGCTGCGAAAATACCTAGGATTGAACCAATCGAGAAAGAAAGAATAACTGCGGTGCCAGCTAAGAAAAGCGACCAACCGAATGCTCCACCCAACAGTGTGTTTACAGAAAGTGGGTAGAATTGAATTGATGTACCAAGTTCCCAGCTAAGAATGTTCTTCATGTACGCTGCGTATTGAACCAGTAAGCCACCATCAACGAAGCCTAATAGCTCTTTCATTGCAGCAATACGCTCTGGAGTAACTTGTACTGAAGCGTTCGCAAACATCATGGTAACTGGGTCACCAGGCATTGCTCTTGGAATAATAAAGTTTAACGTCGCAGCAACTAATAGCGCGACAAAATAAAATGACAAACGTCTTAAAAAATAACCCATAACTCACACCTTACTCACCCAGATTGTTTCCCTGTTTCTGGATTCAGGTCGCTCCTAGCGAAATTTGGAACGAAAAATCCCCTGACGACTAGCGCCATACTTTCAATTGAGAGTGTGGGGATTTTTATAAGCGGCGTAAGAAGTTACGCCGCAAAGATTGAACGATTACTTATTTAACTGGTTTTAGGTCCAGTACATGAAGTAGACGCTCTGGAATACCAGCCCAAATGTTTGGACGGCCTTTTGGATTTTCTTCGTTCCACCAACCAGTGAAGCGAGTTGTGTTGTATTGGTACATGTAAGCACCAGACATCACAGGGATTGTCACTTGGTCTGCAGCGATGATTTGCTGAATACCGTGTGCAATATCTAGCTGTTCGTTCTTATCAGCTGTTTTGTAGAAGCTGTTTAGAAGACCATCTAGTTTCTCGTTTTTGTAGAAGTGCATAGCGAAACGAGGCATACCCTCACCAGATTGTAGTGATGAGTTATAAGCACTGTTCCAGTACGTGTATGGATCCGCACCGTGGAAGTAGTTTGTGTATGCTACGTCGTATGTACCTTCAAGCATTGCTTGGTTGTACACAGAGAAATCTGGCGTACGGGCTTTCGCTTTAATACCGATTTCGTTTAGCTGTTCTACCGCTAGTTGAACTGTGTTGTTGAAATCAGTCCAGCCGTTTGGCGATTGGATCATTAGTTCGAAAGACTTACCTGATGGAGTGTCAACAAAACCATCTTTGTTTACATCTTTGAAGCCAGCGTCAGCAAGAAGCTTTTTCGCACCTTCAGCGTTGTAAGTGTTGAAGCCTTTGTACTTGTTGTGAGTCTTTTCATCAGACCAAGCTTCGAATGCGTAACCAAGACCCGATGCGAAATCGTTCACAGTACCGCCGCCGTAGAATGCGATGTCGATGATAGTTTGACGGTCAAGAGCCATAGAGAAAGCACGACGGAAATCAACGTTGTTTAATGCTTCATGCTTCGCAGCATCAGGGTGCTTGAAGTTAACGATGAATGCCTGTGTACCTGATGGCGGATACCAGTAGTGGTGTTTCGGGCTTGCCGCTGCGTATGTACGGTCAATATCTGGAACGAAAGAAGACGTCCAGTCCATTTCACTGTTTACAACTTTACCTAAGAACTGGTCGTTGTTCGCAATTTGTGGAACACGTAGACAGTCAACATCTAGGTTGTCTGCATCCCAGTAGTTCGGGTTTGCACACTGGATGTATAGTTGCGCTGTAAACGTATCGATTTCTGTAAATGGACCAGAACCTACCGGGTTCTCATTGGTAAACGTTGATGGATCTTTAACGTCTTTCCAGATGTGCTTAGGTACTACAGGTACTTTAGCAATCTCATAAGGTACGTTTGAGTTTGCTTCGGTTAGGCTGAATTTAACTTGGTAGTCGTTCAGTTTCTCTACAGAAGCCACCCAAGAGTTGATACCAGATTGGTCAAGCTCTGTTTTCTCTTTTACAAGATTGAAAGAAAAAACAACATCATCAGCAGAGAAAGTTTCTCCATCAGACCATTTCACACCCTTACGAATATCAAAAACTACGCTCATCAGATCATCTGACATAGTGAAGTTTTCAGCTAGACGGAACACTGGAGTGTTACCGTGCATTTCGTTAAATACAACTAAAGGCTCGTATAGGAAGTCCCAGGTTGTATGTAAATGAGTTGCGCCTAGGTACGGGTTAAAGTTACGTACGAAGGTTGTGAACTCTTTAGGGTGAATCGTCAACTCACTGCGTTCTGCAGCTGTTGCTACTGATGCAAAACCTGCTGTAGCAGTTGCAATAATTGCTGTTGCTATTGCTGTTTTTTTTATATTGGCAAGCATAGCTGTTCCTTACTATTTGCTTTCATTTCACTAATGGATTGAATGTTATCTGTCGCTAAATGCTTTAGTAGATACACACTCTAGTTAAAGGCCTACCTCTTCTTCGTTGCTCCAGATTCATCGTTGATTCTGGGAAGTGGTAAGAGTGGCCTGTAGGCCTTTGGCAGGAGTAAGAAAACACCTTATCGATGAATTAATCAAACTCGTTTCCCGTTAAAAACGTTAAAAACATACAACCCTACGTTATTAACGTCAAAATAAGGTGGTTTGATGGTTTTTTGCACGCAATTGTTAGGGTGATGTGACTCGCAATTGAATTTGTGTTGGTAATTGAATGTTAGTGCTTACTTACTTTTTGTTCTTTTAATTATATAGCCTTGTTCTGTTTTAATGTAATTGTAGATCTTGGTCACTTGCTCGTTTTACGTTAAATTTCCCTAGAAAATTAAATCTGCCGTTCTGTTGTGACTCGCTTCTCAAACTGCAACAAATAGTCAGCTAATGGTTAAGAATGGTGAAGAAAAGGGCAAGTAACCGTAAACTTTAACAGTGCTGTTTGCGCTCAAGTAACGTGATATTTTGCTTGTTTAATGATGTGAAAAAAGTGGTTTCAAGGAGGCGTTATTGTGTCTGTTACTGAAATGCCATGCACAAAAAAGCCCACACGAGGTGGGCTTCATTATTCGAAGTATCGTGATGTTAGTTCAGGATTAACTGGTCAGTAATTTCTGTAGCTTGTCCCTGAGCATCTCAATATGTGTTCTTTCCGGTGTCTGCTCTTTACAGTGTTCGAGTATGAATTCGATAGAGCTCAATACCGTTCTCCAGCGAGGTGTTTTCGGTAGCGTTTCTACGCGTAGGTATTTGTCCAACGTTCGCGTTTGAAGCGTGCTGCGGTCTAAGTAGACGCGCCACAAGCCACTCTTCTCTGCGAAGGCAAACTTGGTTTCCCCTGTAACAGACTCCCAGTAGATGATGGCATTTGTCATGACATCGACCAGAACTTCACGCATCAACTCTTGTTTGTTTTTACCTTCACCGGTTGCTTTATCTGCAAGGCGAGTAAACTCACCGCCAAGCTCCTTCAGTTGTTGAAGTTTATCTTTGTCACCCTCAAAGGCGTAGCTTGAAAGTGCCTCAACTGCTGTTTCAAGGTTATTGACTCGGTTTGAGTTTACCCCACCACCAACATTAAAGATATACATGGTGTCGAGCCCTGAGCCTTCAGGTAGCTTAAGGATATCACTTGGTATGCGCTGACGAGTGTCGTTTATATAGATGTCAATATCACCACAGTAGTGAGCTTGTTCCACCTTAAGGTATTTAGGCGCAATGATCTCATCGGCCATCGAGCGTTTAAGCTGCTCTTGCCCGCGCCTAAATAGTTTTGCTGCAGCTTCGTTGGCAAATCGAATTCTTTGGTCATCACGAATACAGATGATGGCCTCAGGGGCTGATTCTAGCTGCTCTAGCAAGCGCCCTTGAGTTTCTAGCAGGTTTGCTTCAACCATCGCTCTGTGTTTAAGCTCCAGTTGCAATTGATCATTCTCAAGACGCCTTTGCTCAGCTTTACTTGCTGATAAGTGAGCCGTAATTCGCGCCGCCAGCTCTTGTTTGTTGAACGGTTTAGACAAGTAATCGTTGGCACCAGCTTCAAAGCCACGAACACGGTCTTCTGCTTGATTGAGAGCTGTGAGCATGATGATTGGCAACTGTGCATGATCGTATTGCTTACGCAGTGCTTCACACACCTGATAGCCACTCATACCTGGCATCATAATATCGAGAAGAAGTAACTCTGGCTTCTCTTTCTCAATCAGTTCAATGGTTTCTGGGCCGTCACATGCGGTGCGCACTCGATAACCTTCCAATTTCAAGAAACTGTCTAGCACGCGTAAGTTTACTGGTTCATCGTCGGCGATAACCAGTAACGGACCGTCTGGATCTTCACTGATAACACTATTTTCTTGTTGGCTGTTATCAATTAAATCTGGCGCTTGGAAGTGCGAATAGCTTCCTGAATCACTGTAGTTATCCAATTCTTGTTGGGTAGCTAAAGGTAATGTGAAGCTGAAGGTAGTCCCAAGCATAGGCTGGCTACTTACATACAATGAGCCACCCATTAGCTCGATCAGCTGACGACTAATGGACAACCCAAGCCCTGCACCTTGGCGATAGTTACTGGAGTCTTGTCCTGCTTGAATCAGTGGTTCAAAGATGTGTTCTAAGTATTCAGCAGGTATGCCTTGGCCTGTATCAACAACTTGTACACGAATGTTGTCGTCGATAACGCTTGCTGAGATAACAATTTTACCTTCTGATGTGTACTTGATGGCATTGCCGACCAAGTTATACATCACTTGTTCTAATCGTTGAGGATCGGACGAAACCAACCCTAAGTCACTGGGTACTTGGTTAATAATTCGAATTGGCTTATTGCCCAACAGATGATGAGATAACTCAAGCACCAAGCTGGTGGCTGCCGACAGATCAACCGCAGATTTCTTAATATCTAAGCTGCCGTAACGCATCTTGTGGTAATCAAGCAAGTCATCAACCAGCGTAGCTAATCGCTGGCCACTATTGATGATGATATCCAACTGGTACTTCTGATTGGCAGGAATAGGGCCGTTTGCGCCAGATATTAGCGCTTCAGCAATACCTACCATGCCATGTAATGGCGTTCTTAATTCGTGTGATGTTGTTGCTAAGAATTCATCTTTAAGTTTGTTAGCCAGCTGCAACTCTTCATTTTGTTTTTGAATGGTCTTAAGGTTGTCCTCAAGCTCATCATTTTGGCTCTTAATGAGTAGCATCTTTTCACGAATCGAACGCTGCATTCTTTCGAAGCTTACCGCGAGACGGCCTATCTCATCTTTTCGTTCGGTATTAATCATGGTTTCATCAAGGTCACCCGCAGAGACTTTCTCTGCTGCCCATGTGAGCTTGAGTAACGGTGATGTGATGAAGTTAGACAGATAATGGGATGCGACAAATACAAGAATAATCGCCGTCAACATCACGATCACAAAGATCTTTTCTAACTGATGAATACGGGCAAACGCTTCTTTCTCTGGAAGCTCGACAACCAGTGCCCAAGTCGCATATTTGAGCTCTATTGGAGTATATGCAGCGATGATCGCTTGATCCTGAGCGTTGTCGAAGGTGCCAACGGCCGTTTCTCCTGCCAGAGCTTTATCAACAACATCTAAACTCAGATTAATCGACTCTTGCGAATGGGCAAGGCTACGTGGCAGATGATCATCGCCGACAAGCAAGGTTTGAATATTCGAACTCTTGTTGAGATCGGCAATAAGCTTAGTAATACCATTGATGGGCAGTCTAAACATGGCGTAACTGTGTAGGTAGCCCTGTTGAACGATAGGTGCGCCTAACCATGCGGTCTGTTTACCATTTTCGTCTTTAAAATCAGAAACGATAACCGGCGTGTAGTCTTCGTTGGATTTGCGTTTGTCTTTTACGTCCTTTTCCAGGCGTTGAAAGGTTTTGCCAAGGTTTGCATCTTTGTACTTACCTGTCAGCAAGTTGGTGCCGTAGTCATCGCGCTTAAAAACTGAATAAGCGATGTTACCGTTAATGTCGACCAATAAAATGTCGTCAAAATCTGAACGCTTAAGCAGCTCTAAATAAGAGTTGTGGTAGCGTTTGTGAAGTAGACGATAGCGCTCGCTGCCTATGTAGCTGCTGGATTCAGGAAGAATCGATGTTTTGATTTGATCGCCAGAGCCTTGAATATAGCGCTGCTGCGCATTAGCGCGTGCTTCGTCAATGTCTAACCCTAGGCGTTGGAAGGCATTGATCAAACCATAGAATCGCCCGCCACTGGCATTAGCAAGCTCTGAGCGCACAAAACCCATCACTTGGGATTCTTGAGCTTGTAGGTAATCGACAATTTGTTGCTGTTTAGTATCACGGACGGAAACAAGGTGCGAAGTACTTTGTTCCTGAAGATCCTGACTGTGCGATTGGAGGAAAAATATCGCGATGAGTGTTACTGGGGTAATACTAAGGACAAGAAATGCCAGCATTAGGGTATTTTGAAGGCGCTTAAACTTCTGCTTACGATAGAATCTAAACATAAATTGGGTACTACTTTCCTTTGATGTACTGCTTGAAAGGGATGAAAACAAGTACAGAGAATAGAATTAACGGGTTCCAATTTAACGAAATTAACGAGTTTTTTTACTTTGACAAGTAAGTGGTATTTAAAGCGTGTGCAAAAGCTCATTTTTATGGGCTTTTGATAGAAATATAAACAGACAGCGCAGATATTGACCCTGCGCTGTGTTAGGTAGGCTATTTGCTTGCGTGATAGATCGCGAATTTGGTGGTCTTATTTAGAGTCGCGCATTTTCCAAAAGCTTGCTCAATAATTGGAATGTATTTTAAAAAACTGTTCGCAACAATAATCATCTCACCAGAACGCTTCATGTGGTTAGGAGCCTGAGCAAGTAAGGTTTCAGTCGCACTGTAGCTTGTATCCAAACCAGAATGGAATGGTGGGTTACTGATGATGAATTGGTAATCTTTTGATGTGTCAGAGTAGACATCTGAGGCGAAGACATTACCTGTTAAACCATTCGCTTCTAGCGTTGCTTGGCTAGACGCCACGGCAAATGCACTGATGTCGCACATTTCCAGTTCGATATCAGGGTGACGAGATGCCATTACCGCGCCCAATACGCCTGCACCACAACCGAAATCCAGTACTTTACCTTTTAGTTTTGGCAGGGTATCCAACAGAAGTTGGCTACCAACATCGAATTGACCGTGGCTAAACACGCCTGGAAGGCTTTTTACAGTCAGTGATTGCTCACCAATGTTAACCGTGTAGGTTTTAAACCAGTCTTGTAGGTTGAAGGCTGGTGGCTGCTCGAAGCATTGACCCCAGTAGAAAGAACAACGACGCGCTGAATCGTATTTCACGACTTTGCCGTAAGGCGCGAACATCTTCTCGATACTTTTAACACCAGAACGATTTTCGCCAACTACGACAATCTCGGTATCTTTACCTAGCTTGGCAAATAACATCGCCAACAGAAATTCCGCTTCCGCTTTGGCTTTTGGCCAGTACAGCATCACTAAGTCAGCTTCGGTCTCTTCGTTAAACTCCGCACCATAAAAACGCTGGATGGTGTTGCAGCCTTCTAATTGACGGTAGTAGCTGTAATTAGAAGTAAACACGGTGACTGATTCACAATGTTTCGCTAATTCAACAGGGAATAAGTCTTCAGCCTCACCGGCAACTAAAACATGTTTGCCTTCAAAGTAGGCAAGTTGGCGCTCAGCAATTTGGCTTGGGGCAATATAAGCTGACATAGGACACTCTATTGAATCGTTAGCAAAAAATGAGGGCGGATTTTCGCATAATCCGCCCAAAGCTTGAAGTGTTTAATACGGGTTCGGCAACCAAGTTGCTGAACAGTTGATCAACTATTGTCTTGCTGGTTTAAAAAGTCTTTAAACTCTTCATCGTAAATATTGAAAAGAACGATAGTAATAGCAAAGATCAGTGGGCCGTAGATAAGACCAATTAGGCCAAAAAGTTGAATACCACCCAACAGTGAGAAGAAGATCATTAGCGTATTCATGCCTGCACTGCCTTGCATCAGCAGCGGGCGCAGTAGGTTGTCAATTGAGCCAACAATCGCGACACAGTAAACCGTCAGGAAAATTGCCCACGTGGTATCGCCTGTTAGGAATAAGTAGGTTGCGGCTGGGATCCAGATTAGAGCAGTACCGACCACTGGGATGAAAGAGGCAAAGCCCATCATGGTGCCCCAGAACAACCCAGGGAAACCTGCAATCCACATACCTAAACCGCCTGCAATACCTTGTGCAATCGCCGTTAAGAATGACCCCATCACTGCAGACTTAGAAACTTGCTCAATCTCAGTGAGGAGCTTGTCTTCTTGGCTACGAGATAGCGGAAGAATATGACGAACCACACTGATGATTTTGTCGTGATCTCTTAATAAAAAGAACAGAACAAACAGCATCAAGAAGAAATCCATTAAGAAGTTGGTCGCATCACCAAGGATTTTCGCACTGATACCAACCAGTTTAGAACCAAAACTTGTCGCGAATTCTCCGACTTTCTGTGCGATGGCTTGGGGCTCAATGTTGTCGAAAGGCAGGTAGTTATTCACAAACGACAGCGCTTTGACCACAAGTGGGTGTGCAAACAGAGTCTGAATACCGCCGTGTGTCACCCATTGGTAGGTGTTCTGAGAGAACAGGGAGCCTTGCTGCACGATGGCTGCAAATACTGCCAATAAAGGGATAACAATAATGAAAGTCAGGATCACACAAGAAAGTAGAGAGACTACGTTCTCTTTATTCGGTATCTTCTTTTCAAGCCATTCGTGAATTGGAAACATCAGCAACGAGATGATGAATGCCATTACTATGGAATTTACATAAGGCTCGATAAGCAAGTAACAAGCATAAGCCGCCGCAAGCAGGGCAACGATGATCACCCAGTGGCTGGTATTGATTTTGAGTTTTTCTGACACGTTAATGGTCTCTATATTTGCGTTCTGAGTTTATAATGGCTGCAAAACAGAGAGTTAGCAATGAGGAGTTTTGATAATGGGGTGCTGTAATAAAGATAAGAAATGCCAAGACGAAGAACAGCAAATAAAAAAAGAGATCCCTTGGTTCAGAATGTTCCTAGGTACGCTGATGCTGTTGGTTTTCCTTTTCTGGGAACGTTAGACGTTTTTCGTTAGGTTTTCGAATAAATTGACGGGTAATCTAGCGGAAGTGTTCGAGGCTGATTAACTTAGCACATTAAAAAGGGCTGCGTTAATGCAGCCCCAAATTCAATCGGTTAGCGACTAATAAAGTGCTTTCGATTATTTGCTTTCAGCAGCAATGATCGCAAGAGAGCGGTCAGCAGCTTCTAGTGTTGCATCCAGTTCTTTTGAACCATGAGCAAGAGAAGTAAAGCTTGCTTCGAATGCTGAAGGTGCAAGGTAAACACCGTGATCTAACATTAAATGGAAGAAGCGCTTGAAGCGTTCTACATCACACTTAGTTACATCTTCGTAGCACGTTACCGTTTCTTGGTCTGTGAAGAAGAAACCAAACATACCACCAACTTGGTGAACTAGCATAGGGATACCATGCTTGTCAGCAAGTTGCTTGAAGCCATTTGCCAACTGCTTAGTTTTAGACGCTAGACGCTTTTCGTTGCCTTCTTCTCTCAGAAGATTCAAGCATGCGTAGCCAGCAGCCATTGCAACAGGGTTACCAGAAAGCGTACCTGCTTGGTAAACAGGCCCCGTTGGTGCGATGTATTGCATCACGTCTTTACGACCACCAAAAGCACCCACAGGCATGCCGCCGCCGATCACTTTACCAAGACACGTTAAGTCTGGCTTGATGTTGTAGTAAGCCTGAGCACAACCTTCAGCAACGCGGAAACCTGTCATTACTTCATCAAAGATTAGCAACGCACCTTCTTGGTCGCAGATTTCACGTAGACCTTCGTGGAAGCCTTCTACTGGTGGGATACAGTTCATGTTGCCCGCTACAGGCTCAACGATGATACACGCGATCTCACCTTTGTTTGCTGCGAAGATTTCACGCACTGAATCTAGATTATTGAAGGTTGCAGTTAGCGTTAGTTTCGCAAAATCAGCCGGTACGCCAGGTGAGCTTGGTTGACCTAAAGTCAGCGCGCCAGAACCTGCTTTTACCAGCAGGCTGTCTGCGTGGCCGTGGTAGCAGCCTTCAAACTTAAGAATTTTGTCACGACCAGTGAAGCCACGAGCAAGACGAATCGCGCTCATTGTTGCTTCTGTACCTGAACTCACCATGCGTAGCTGTTCCATTGAAGGAACCATCTCTGAGACAAGTTCAGCCATTTTAATTTCAGTCTCGGTTGGAGCTCCAAAGCTAAGGCCGCGTTGAGCTGCTGCAATGACAGCGTCGCGAATAACAACGTGGTTGTGACCAAGGATCATTGGACCCCAAGAGCCAACGTAGTCGATATACGCTTTACCATCAGCATCAAAAATAAGTGGGCCGTCAGCGCGTTCAACGAAGATTGGAGAACCACCTACGCCATTGAATGCACGAACTGGAGAGTTTACGCCACCAGGAATAGTTTGCTGTGCTTTTTCGTATAGCTCTGCTGATTTGGTCATTGATATATCCTCTTTTGACTGTCGGACCAATTGGCACGCATTGTACCTATCCACAATCCAAGTAGGAATGCTTTCACCCAGATAATCACCCGAATCTGGTTGTTTTGTGTGGTTACACGTTTAAATGGTTAGATATTGGCGAGTTTACAGCACTAAAAGGAACGATCCGGTGGTGAATACTTGAACGTTTCAGTCAGGTATTAGATAATCACCAGAATATAAGAAAATACTCAACAACTATGGTCTCGAATTAGATTTGTATCATGTTGTTTTTGACACAGGTAAGAGAGGTTGTCGTGAGCGAAGTAAATATCCCATTGTCTTTTTCTGATGCAGCAGCTACCCGCGTACAAACGCTAATTGCTGAAGAAGAAAACCCAGAGCTAAAACTGCGTGTATACATTACAGGCGGCGGTTGTAGTGGCTTCCAATACGGCTTCACATTTGATGAAAAAGTAAATGATGGCGACACTACCATTGTAAACAGCGGTGTGACGCTGGTTGTTGACCCAATGAGCCTACAGTACTTAATGGGCGGCATGGTTGATTACACTGAGGGCCTAGAAGGCGCGCGTTTCTTTGTGAACAACCCGAACGCGACAACAACATGTGGTTGTGGCGCTTCATTTAGCGTTTAACCTGCATTGAAAGGTAGTTTGAACGGAAAGCTACATTAGAAAAATTTTAAATGCCGAGCGAATGCTCGGTGTTTTTGTTTGTAAAAAATACACCACACAAAACAGACAGTAAGTCGACTTATTCTAGGCATGTACGCCAAGGTTATTTTAGGTGGTTATATTTAAGTTCTACTTTATTCATTCGGTTTATAGTAGACGCCATGTTTTTTAAACTGTCGATAGCGTCCAACTTCGTTGGGTGTGGGTCTGTTAAGGTTACCTCTGTGCATCAGGATGTTGCATATGACGGTGTTAAGCTAATTAGCGCGCCTGAATCACATCGGACAAAAGGATTTGCTATGCTCACTCTATTTTCTAACTCTCCATTTTTTCAGAAACTGAAGCAACCGTGGTTGGTTTCTCTGGTTCTCGTTGTGCTGTTGTCGATTTGGCTTGGTTTAGGAGTGGGGCAAGCGGAAGAGTCGCCAGCAAAAAAAATGACAGAAATTCCGTTGGCTAAGGTTTCCTTTCAAACATTCACTTCATCCCCCACCTTTAAAACCATAGATCTTTATGGTCGCACAGCACCCGATAGGCATGCTCGATTGGGGGCGGAAGTCGCGGGCAAGATTGTTAGGTTGAACGTTGTGAAAGGCGATACCGTTAAAGTTGGGCAGGCCATTGCCCAGATAGATAAAGGTGACTTAGAGATTCAGCTAGAGCGAGCTTCGGCTTTATATCGTTTGAAGCAGAAAGAATTTAAGGCGGCGCAGTCGCTGAAAAAAAGAGGGCTGCAAGGCGAGATAGCCTACACCACAGCTGAGGCTTCGTTAACTGAAGCGAAGGCTATGAAGCGTAATGCGGAACTGGCTCTAAAAAATACAGTCATCACATCGCCTTTCTCCGGTGTGGTTCAAGACTTGATGGTTGAGCTTGGAGATTTCGTAGGCGTCGGCGATCCGGTTGCTGGTGTGATTGATCTTGACCCTCTGGTCATCGAAGCCGATGTCAGTGAACGTCATATCCAGCATTTGTTAGTCAATCAACCTGCCTTGGTTCGTCTGTTAGGGCGAGAAGAAGCGGAAGGTCGTCTGCGCTATGTTTCTCGAATCTCTTCTGCTTCTACTAATACCTTCCCAATAGAGATTGAAATCGATAACTCCAAAGGCTTATTACCAGCAGGTGTCAGTGCTGAAGTAACACTCAACCTAGAAACAAGTGATGCTATCAAGATAACACCTGCGATGCTGGCACTGGATGAGGCCGGAAATCTTGGGGTCAAAACTTTGGTTTCAGTCGATGACTCACCAACCGTGAAATTTATAGGTATTCAGCTAGTAAAGGCAGAACAAGATGGAGTTTGGCTCACAGGATTAGGTCAGCGAGTTGATATCATCACAGTAGGCCAAGGGTTTGTGCGTGATGGTGATTCTGTGATTGCTGTTGAGCAAGGTGCTGAACTCTCTAACGTAACAACTGAGTAGGAGATAACTGATGTATTCAATTATTGATGCAGCTTTGTCTCGTGCTCGAACAATGCTCTCTCTTTTAGCTCTCATATTGGTCGCAGGTGTCGTTACCTATATCACGATCCCCAAAGAATCGAGCCCCGACATTACCATCCCGATTATCTACGTCTCTGTTGGTCACCAGGGTATTTCGCCAACCGACGCCGAACGTTTATTGGTTAGGCCTATAGAGCAAGAGCTGAGGTCGATTGAGGGCGTAAAGGAGATGACGGCAACCGCAGCAGAAGGCCACGCCTCTGTGGTGTTGGAGTTTAATGTTGGAGTCGATCTCACTAAAGCAATGGCGGATGTTCGTGACGCCGTTGATCTCGCCAAACCAAAGTTACCAGAAGACAGTGATGAACCGACCGTAAATGAGGTGACACTCGCTTCTGAGCAGCCAGTACTTTCTGTCGTGTTATTCGGCACTGTTCCTGAACGTACTATCGTACAAATTGCCCGAGAAGTAGGAGATAAACTCGAAAGCTATCGCCAGATATTAGAGGTCGATATTGCGGGCGATCGCGATGATATCGTCGAGATCATTGTCGATCCGCTGTTGATGGAGAGCTACAGCCTAGATCAAGCGGATATCTATAACCTGATCGCTCTGAACAATCGAGTGGTCGCCGCTGGTTTTGTTGATACTGGCTACGGACGTTTCTCAGTCAAAGTTCCTTCGGTATTTAACTCTTTAAAAGACGTACTTGAGTTGCCTATCAAAGTGGATGGTAAACAGGTTGTAACCTTTGGTGATGTGGCCACGGTTCGTCGAGCGTTTCGAGATCCTGAAAGCTTTGCCCGTTTAGATGGTAAATCTGCGGTGGTCTTGGATATCAAGAAGCGTGCGGGTGAAAATATCATCGAAACCGTAGAGTTAGTTAAAGCGGTCATGGCTGGCGCTCAGCAGCAAGCGGAATGGCCAAATAACCTGTTGGTTAAATACACCTGGGATGAATCTAAAGATGTGAAGATCATGCTCAACGATCTTCAAAACAATATCTTATCCGCCATCATTTTAGTGGTGATCGTTATCATCGCCATTCTTGGTGTTCGAACCGCGTTATTGGTCGGAATTTCAATTCCTGGGTCATTCCTCACTGGGTTGTTGGTGCTGTCTGTGTTTGGTTTAACCGTCAACATCGTGGTGCTGTTCTCGTTGATCATGGCCGTTGGTATGTTGGTTGATGGTGCGATTGTGGTTACCGAGTTTGCCGACAGGCGAATGCAAGAAGGTGAAGGACGTAAAGCGGCTTACCGAGATGCCGCTAAGCGGATGGCATGGCCGATAACAGCGTCTACTGCGACAACGTTGGCGGCATTTGCTCCACTGCTGTTCTGGCCTGATGTAACAGGCGAATTCATGAAGTTCCTGCCACTGACACTTATCGCGACTTTGACGGCTTCATTGATTATGGCGCTGTTATTTGTGCCCGTATTAGGCGGCTTGATTGGCAAACCGCAATACGTATCACCCCAAAGCCAAGCGAGAATGGTGGCATTGCACAATGGTGATTTCTCACAGGCTACTGGTTTAACCAAGGCTTATTACCACACGCTTTCGATTGCGATTAAACACCCATTTAAGATTCTCTTCAGTGCGATATTACTCGCGGTTGCGGTTGGTTTTACTTATTCAAAAGCGGGTCTAGGTGCAGAGTTCTTTCCAGAAGTTGATCCGCCATTCTTTAACGTCAAAGTTCGTTCTCATGGTGATCTATCCATCCAAGAGAAAGATGTCATCATGCGTGATATTGAACAGATGATGCTGAATCATGACGAGTTCGATACCGTTTATACGCGTACTGGTGGTGATGATCAGATTGGTTTGATCTCGATTACCCCGGTTGATTGGCAATACCGCCGCAGTGTTAAGGCGATCATTGAAGAATTAAAGGTGCACACTGATCAATACGCAGGGGTCGAGATTGAATATAAGTTTCCAGATGCAGGGCCTCCGGTTGAAAATGACTTAGTGATTGAGCTGTCGGCAAGAACACCAGAGCAGCTGAATCAGGCTGCAAAAATTGTAAGGAACTGGGCGGATGGCAATCAGGCGCTGACCAATATAAGTGATACCGCGAGTAAAGATGGTATCGATTGGAAAGTGGATATTCGCAGAGATGATGCTGCGCGTTTTTCGGCTGATGCGACCTTGGTGGGTAATACGGTTCAATTCGTCACTAACGGGCTAAAGATTGGCGATTATCTCCCAGATGATTCTTCCGAAGAAGTCGACATCTTGGTGCGTTATCCAAGCGATAAAAGAGATATCGGGCGCTTTGACCAACTAAGAGTCAAAACACCAGCGGGCTTGGTGCCGATCACTAACTTTGCTCAGATAGTGCCAGACCACAAGCAGGACACGATAAAGCGCCTTGATGGTAAGCGTGTCGTGAACATCATGGCGGATATGGAAGAGGGTTATAACCTTGCCCTCGAACTGCCAAAGATTGAGCAAGCGTTAAGTGAGTTAGGCTTACCAAGTAGTGTCGAGTTTCGTATTCGTGGTCAAAATGAAGAACAAGAAAACTCGTCAGCCTTCTTACAAAGCGCATTCATGGTTGCACTGGCGGTAATGGCGTTGATTTTGATTACTCAGTTTAATAGCTTCTATCAAGCGTTCCTGATTCTAAGTGCCGTGTTGTTCTCAACCGTTGGTGTGTTTGTAGGTTTGCTTATCTTCCAGCGCCCGTTTGGCATCGTGATGTCTGGTATTGGGGTGATTGCGTTGGCTGGTATAGTGGTGAATAACAACATCGTGCTGATCGATACCTATAACCAATTGATTAAAAGAGGTTTGGACAAGCGAGATGCAATTCTCAGGACGGGTGTTCAGCGTTTAAGACCAGTAATGCTGACTACGGTTACCACCATTTTAGGCTTGATGCCGATGGTACTAGAGATGAACATCGACCTGATTAATCAAAAGATAGAGTTTGGTGCGCCGAGTACACAATGGTGGTCACAGCTTGCGACTGCTATTGCTGGAGGCTTAGCATTCGCCACGGTATTGACCTTGGTACTGACTCCTTGTTTATTAATGTTAGGGCGAGATAAGAAGCCGGAAAAATAGTAGATACAGTGGTTCGATGAACATAAAAAAGAGCGCCTTGGTGGGCGCTCTTTTAGTTGGTTTATATGGCTATCAACCTAATTGGTTGCGAGTAACTGACCGTATCGCTCAAGGTTATTTAGTCGAATCTCTGAGTTCGCAATAAATGTTGCTTTTGCTTTACCCGTTAACGACTTTGATTGAGGCAACTTCACGGTTCGCGCATTTTTATGTACGCCATTGACCAAGAATTCATAGTGTAAGTGCGGTCCAGTAACACGACCTGTACCGCCCAAAGTACCGATGGTTTGGCCTTGTTTTACGCGCTGACCTGTTTTCACCATGCGTCGCTTCATATGCAGGTACTTAGTGATGTAGGTGTTACTGTGGCGAATGAACACATAGTTACCGTTGAATTGGTTGTAACCCGACTTCTGAACGATACCGTCACCGGCTGCCCAGATAGGCGTGCCAACAGGGGCTGCGTAGTCAGTACCACGGTGAGCACGAACCTTACCAGTTACTGGGTGCTTTCTGCGTGGGTTAAAGTTCGATGTCACACGACGGAAATCAATCGGAGAGCGCAGGAAGGCCTTCTTCATTGCTCGACCATTTTCATCGAAGTAGTTGCCGCTCTTGTCATCCAATACCGCGGTAAATGAATCACCTTGGTTTTTGAACACCGCTGCCATGATCTTACCGCGACCAATCACTTCACCTTCAACGACTTTCTCTTGATACAAGATCTTGAAGCTGTCGTTCTTACGAATATCCAACGCAAAGTCGATATCCCAACCGAAAATACCCGCCAGTTCCATGATTTGGTTTGCAGTTAGGCCTGCACTAACACCGGCATTCCAGAAGTTAGACGTGATGTTGGCTTCGGCATAGTTGTATTGGTAGGCCACTTCTTTTTTGTCGAAGCTAGAGGAGAATGAATCGCCAGACTTGGTGATCTTGAAGCTTTCAAACGCACTAAGTTGTCGCTTCAACTGAATAAGGTCGTTGTTTTCATCAAAGCCGAATTGTAATACGTCGCCAGGTCTTAGGTTGGACAGCTGTTTTTTAATATCGTTGTTGGTATTGAGTAGAGTGATCAGCAAACGGTATGAAAGGCCAATACGTTCAAATAAAACAGAGGTGCTTTCGCCAGAGCGAACGGTGTATTTTTCCCATTTGAGTACTGCCGTCGGTGGTGCGTCACTTGAGCTAACAAGTGCTGATGCACTGATCGTCAGTGGGTAGTGTTTCCCCACCACTAAAGCTCCCGTATCGTCACGTAAGCTGTTGACGTCGGGGAGTAAGAAAATAGCGATAAAAATTACGGCACTAAAAAATGCGATAAATGCCCGGTGCAAAATGGGAAGGCGTGCAAAAATAGACAACATGTTCCGGTTCGTTCTGTAAATATCATGAAAATCGACGACGGAATAGTGTAACTGGTTTCAAAATACATCGCTATTCAAGTAAGATGTCTAACTATTATATTTTTGCCAAATCTGTGGGAGTGAACAAGAATGGCGAGTATTGAAGCTGCACTAGCCGAGATCAAACGTGGCGTAGAAGAACTGATTCCAGAAGACGAACTGATTGCTAAATTAAAAGAAGGTCGTCCTTTACGCATTAAATTGGGTGCAGATCCAACTGCTCCAGATATCCACCTGGGCCATACGGTAATCTTTAACAAGCTTCGTGCTTTCCAAGAGCTTGGTCACGAAGTGACATTCCTAATTGGTGATTTCACTGCAATGGTTGGTGACCCATCAGGTAAGAATTCAACACGTCCACCACTAAGCCGTGAAGACGTATTGAAGAATGCTGAAACTTATAAAGAGCAAGTATTCAAAATTCTAGATCCTGCGAAAACGCAAATTCGCTTCAACTCTGAGTGGCTATCTGACCTTGGTGCTGAAGGCATGATTCGTCTTGCTTCTAACCAAACTGTTGCTCGTATGCTTGAGCGTGATGACTTTAAAAAGCGTTACGCTGGTGGTCAACCGATCGCAATCCACGAATTCATGTACCCACTTCTACAAGGTCACGACTCTGTTGCACTAGAGAGCGACGTTGAGCTTGGCGGTACTGACCAGAAGTTTAACCTTCTAATGGGTCGTGAACTGCAAAAAGCTGCAGGTCAAAAACCACAAGCGGTACTGATGATGCCACTACTTGTTGGTTTAGACGGCGTTAAGAAGATGTCTAAGTCTGCGCACAACTACATCGGTATCAGCGAAGCACCAAGCGAGATGTTTGGTAAGATCATGTCTATCTCTGACGATCTAATGTGGAGCTACTACGAGCTACTGTCTTTCCGTCCTCTTGAAGAAGTTGCGGAACTGAAAGCTGGCGTTGAGGCGGGCAAAAACCCTCGTGACGTGAAAGTACTTCTTGCTAAAGAGATCATTGCTCGTTTCCACAGCGAAGCCGATGCTGAAGCGGCTGAACAAGAGTTCGTTAACCGTTTTGCTAAGAACCAAGTTCCTGATGAAATGCCTGAATTTGAATTCGAAGCAGGCCTGCCAATTGCGAACGTTCTAAAGGAAGCAGGTCTTGTAAACTCGACTTCTGATGCGATGCGTATGATCAAGCAAGGCGCAGCTAAGCTTGAAGGCGAGAAGATTGAAGACAGCAAATTCGTACCTGAAGCAGGTACTGCAGTTTACCAAGTTGGTAAGCGTAAGTTTGCTCGTATTACTATCAAGTAATATTAAATCTCAATGATTTATAGAAAAGGCATCTTCGGATGCCTTTTTTATTGACAGAAAGTTGACGAAGAATTTTTTACAGGATTGCTACACTATGCGCGCTGTCGAGCTGACAGTAATTTTGGAGATTTTTATGAACAATACCGACCATCCTCCTAGTTTGAATGGAGAAGAGTAACCTGTCTCGGTATTGATCTATTATCCTTCCGTTCAGGTAGGGTATCTTTGTTCCCCCCCCCTCATTCTTTTCCACACTCTAGATTCTAACAAGTAGAAACATCAGTGCTTTAAGCTCTTGGTGTACACCGCTTTATACTCTCGGGGTACTCTCTATAGGCTACTTGTTTTGATGGTCGTTACCTTTGCCAATCGGGAGATTCGCCATGACGGTAATGAACAACACTTTTTTATCTATTGAAGCTCTGTACTCAGAGCAAGACATCCAAGCTGTATCGAATGCCTTTCAACAGTACGGACGTGAGCAACAAATTAACCTTTTGAACCGCATGCCACTTGAAGATGCGGTGTTAGTGCTTGGGCAATGCTCTCTGAGTACGATTCAGACTTTACTTAGTGAGCTAGAAGAGCAGGGCTTTGAGAAGCGCTCTCGACATCTAGCTCACCAACTAGGGCTGATCTACTCAGAGGTTGAACCTCAACAAGGTTACCTTTCAACTGGAGTGCTTAGCCATGTTAGGCAGCGTATCGGTTGGATTATTGCCTTAGCACTGCTGGGCATTGTCTCTGGGCTTATCATTGCTCAGTATGAAGACATTCTTAGTCAGCTAGTACTTCTGGCGATTTATATGCCGGTAATCGCTGCCGCGGGTGGCAACACAGGAACACAAGCTGCGACTTTGGTCATTAGGGCCTTAGCCACAGGGGAATTGAAGAAACGCCAGTGGGCCAACGTTCTATGGAAAGAGCTTAGAGTTGCTATCTGTTTAGCTCTTGCGATCGCCTTAGTGATGGTTGGCCGAATCTTATTGTTCAGTGACAACCAGTCAACGGGGGGTTACGACATTAATATGATTGCTTACGCGATTGCTGTTGCTCTGTTTATTCAAGTGACCATATCAACTGTACTCGGCGGCGGGTTACCGATAGTCGCTCGATTCTTCAAACTTGATCCTGCTGTGTTAGTGAGCCCTGTACTGGCTTCGATAGTGGATATCTCTGGAATGTGGATCTACTTCACTGTGGTTAATTCATTCTTAGGGATCGCTTAGCTCCTATAAAAATAGGTACCTATAAAAATAGCTAAAAACACCTTAGAGACAAAAATGGCGCTGAAGATTCAAGATCTTCAGCGCCATTTTTATTGCTTAAGTAGAAGCTTAAACAGAGTTGAACATTACTTAGGTTTGCTCTGTGTTTGACTGAATTCAACTACATCTGTGTAGAAAGCTCGTTCAAACTGGGTAATGGGTGCTTCTACTGGTTTTTCTGGATCTGGTGTGTCAGGAAAGTAATCACGGACAAACTGTACAAATAGAGAGTTTGGTTTTCCCGCTTTATCTAAACCAAAGCCTGCCATGTTATAGCTCCCATACAAAGAACCACTTTTGGCAATAATGTTACCTTGGATTGGTGCTTTTCTCATGCTTGGACGGTACTTGAGCGTTCCATTTACACCTGATGTTGGCATCACTTCAATTAGATTTAGTTTTTGGTCGTTTTCCCAGATATAGCGAAGCACCTGCGCCATGGTCTGCGAGCTCATTCGGTTATTTCTAGATAGCCCTGAACCATCAGCTAGCTGCGCTTTACTGAGGTCGATGTTCGCCTTAGTTAGTAGTATCTGCTTTATAGCTTCAGTGCCGTTATTGAAGCTACCCGGTTGAACATAAAATGTCGCTCCCAGTGTTTTGGTAAGATTATCTGCGATAAGGTTATCCGACTTCTTGAGCATGATATCGAGCAGCTCTGGAAGTTTAGCTGAGTGATGGCTAGCCACTAACGTGGTTTTGTCTGCTTTCTCTTTTTTACCAACAATCACATCGCCTTTAACCTGGATCTTCAATTCTTTAAGTAGTGAGTGAACCACTTGAGAGGTGTAAAGTTCTGGATTTTGAATTGCAAACTTGAGAGGGAGTGGCTTTTTACGTTCAACTAAGCAACCAGAGAGCTTATAAGCGTTATCTGGTGTGGTGATGAGCTCTAAGTCGCATTGTGTTGCCTTCTGTCCGGAGCGAGTTACCGTGGCTGCTGAGGTTGTCACGTCTATTGGGTAGTGAGCTGGGATATATACGCGTGTTGTACCGTTATCTTTTGTATAAATAGAGGCTTGTGCGCAGTTACTGTCTAAGGTCATTGCACTAGAGGGAGCGCTGTAACAAACGCCTAAAATGTCCCAAGGCCAACCAACCGCTCGTTGATAGCCAGTAAAAGCTGAGTTATCGAGGTATAAGTTGCCCTTGATGGTTTTAGATTGCGATTTAGCATATTGATCTAAAAGGTTTTTTAGATGCTCTCTTTGTAGTGTAGGGTCACCACTGAATGCGATCACGACATCTTTATTAGAACGCGCAATTCTGGTCGTGTAGTTAAAATTATCTCCTAACTCCAATTTGGCTGCCAAAGCGGTGACTAGCTTTAACGTACTGGCGGGTGGGTAAAAGCCATCGCTATTGGTGTTCAACTCACTCGAATCATCACTCAATGACTTCAATATCAAGCTTGTGCTACTGCCATCGGGCAGTTTATCTAGAGGGATGTATTCGAAAGCATTAATTGAATAGCTACACAGTGACAAACCACATAGGAGTAAGCTGGATAGAAGGCGCATAGAAGGTTTTCTTGGATGGCTGATGTTTTCAGTATACAGATATAAAAAACGCCCGCTATAGAGCGGGCGTTTTGATTCCAAATTAACTAATTAATCAATTAGATAATCAGAATTAGAAGTCGTAACGTAGGCCTAGTGCTAGCTCGTCTTCAGCTTGTGCAGAAGTTGCGACACCGTTTGAAGCTAGGTCTGTAGTACCGATCTTATCACCCGCAGAGATTAGGTTGAAGTTGTACGATACGTAGCCACGGAAGTTAGGCTTGAAGTAGTACGTTGCGTCGATAGCGATATTGTCAGCAGACGTTTCGCTATCAGTTTCTGCGTTGTTGTACGTAGTTGAGAATACAGTTTGGCCTAGAGTATAAGCCGCTGCTAGCTCGTAACCTGTGTAATCAACAGCTTTATTTTTGATTGTGCCTGTAGTTTGCTTTTCACCGTCAGTGAAAACACCAGCGAAGTACAGGTCAGAGATAGCGTAAGAAGCAGAAAGCATGTACTCGTTAGATTTATCTTGGTCTGCGTAACCAGCACCTAACTTAGCGCCAGTCTCGCCGATTGCGTAGATAGCAGATAGAGAGTAACCATCTTTACCGTTGTCAGTGAACTCGCCACCTTTAGTTTCTTCACGATCTGCGAAGCGGTAGCTTGCTTTTAGACCTAGGTCTTGGAATTGACCTTTGTAAGAAAGCATGTTGTCAGCACGGTCTGCTGCATTGATTTTATCTGCTGCAGAGTTACCGTGGTAAGCCATGATATCGGTAAAGTCAGTGATTACGCCTAGAGCGCCGTCGTTTTTACCGAAAGTTACTTCACCGAATGTACCGCCAAGTCCAGCGTAAGCGTAACGGTTAGTTAGGCTGTCGCTGTTTTTGTCAGTGCCTTCGCCGTTTTCAGCCGTTGTGAATTCGCCTTCGTAGAAACCAACACCGTATAGGCCATCTTGGATTTCAACTTGACCTAGAAAGTTAAGACGGATTCGAGAATTGTCTTGAGCGTTACCATCTTTCATAGATAGACGAGCTTCCGCACGGCCACCCATTTCTAGAGAAGTACCGTCTTGGTTGTATAGTTCTGAAGCGTTAGCACCAGTAGCAAGAGCTGCAGCAGATACAGCAAGCGCGATCATAGTCTTGTTCATGTTATTAATTCCTAATTACTGTCCATAAAGGTATTTATCAAGGATTTGAATCCTTTTTGTGTATTGCTCGTATTAATCAAGCTTCATAATCATGCTTAGAACAAAAGCGTGAAACTTGCCAGAACAATCCGTGGGGTACTTTTTAACCCTAAAGTTCCACCATCAGGTAGTAAAATGATATCAATAAAAATTATGCACACTGTTTTATTGGGTTTTGCCATGTTTAAATTATTGATTTAATGTGGTTTTTAGAAAAGTGTGATCTGTGTTTATTTGGTTTATTTTTGTTTTTTTTAGATTTTTTACCGCCAACTTATTGATGGTGAGGTTATTATTCATTTTTGTGATGTCTGTAATTTAGACCTAGATAAAGCTTTTATAACGCAAAGTGGAATAAAGGTGATTTAGCCATAAAGTTTGTTTACACTAAGCCAAATTGTTTTGTTTCTATCACCCAATAAGTATGTTGGGTGGATTTATGTTGGCCAAAGAAAGCTTTGGCATAGAGGTAAAAAATGGAAAAGGTTCCAATGACAGTACGTGGCGCTCAGCAGCTACGTGACGAATTAGATCGCCTACTTAAGCTACGTCCTATTATTTCAGCAGCTATTGGTGAAGCTCGTGAACTCGGTGACTTGAAAGAGAATGCTGAATACCACGCAGCTCGTGAAGAGCAGGGTATCTGTGAAGCTCAAATTCGAGATATTGAATATAAGCTATCACTGGCTCAGATCATCGATGTAACGCAGATGGAAAACACAGGTAAGATTATCTTTGGTACGACAGTGACTTTGATTGACGTAGATACGGATGAAGAATTCCGCTACCAAATCGTTTCTGAAGATGAAGCCGATATCAAAACGGGGCGCATTTCTGTGAAATCCCCAATTGCACGTGGTCTTATCGGTAAGATGGAAGGCGATGAAGTACTGATCTCTACCCCTGGTGGTGATAAAGACTTCGAAATCGACAAAGTAGAATATATCTAATTGAATTTTCTTTGTTTCTGATAAGTAAAAAAGGTCGCTAATGCGACCTTTTTCGTTTCTCACGCTACACTAAAAGCTAAGCGCAGTGGCTTTCTTTTAATGAAGTTAGCTTATATTAAGCTCGCTTACTTGCGTGGAATCTCGATTTTACGTGCTTCAGACTGACGGAACAGTACAAGAACTTTACCGATAGTTTGTACTTTTTCAGCTTTAGTTTCACGTACAATTGCATCGATAATTAGTTGCTTAGTCTCACGGTCTTCTGATGCAACTTTAATCTTGATCAGTTCGTGGTGGTCTAGAGCTAATTCGATTTCCGCTAGAACAGCTTCAGTAAGTCCATTTGCGCCCATTAGCACAACAGGTTTTAAACTGTGAGCTAGGCCCTTTAGATGCTGCTTTTGTTTGGTACTTAGGTTCATTACGCGGCCAATTTTATTTAGTATTAGGGTTGAAAAAACCTATTTTAACGCCATCTAAAGCTGAAGACTATAATTTATTCAGCAATTAGTACTTTCCTCCAATTTAGGTATCCAATGAGCAAACAGAAACACTCGGCCAGTTCGGGCCGTTGGTTGAAGGAACACTTCGACGACAAGTACGCAAATGAAGCCAGAAAAAAAGGCTATCGTTCGCGTGCTTATTTCAAAATGGAAGAGATTCAAACGAAAGATAAATTGCTGACTCCAGGGATGACCATTGTGGATTTGGGTGCAGCGCCTGGCGGTTGGTCTCAATATGCTGCTAAGATTATCGGAGACAACGGTCAAATCATTGCGTGTGACTTGTTACCAATGGATCCGATTGCTGGTGTGAGCTTTTTACAAGGCGATTTCCGCGAAGAAGCTGTTCTAGATGCCTTGCTGGAACGTATACAACCCAACATGGTTGATGTCGTGATGTCTGATATGGCGCCTAATATAGCAGGCAACAATTCTGTGGATCAGCCAAGAGCTATGTATTTAGTTGAATTAGCTTTGGATATGTGTCGACAAGTTCTAGCTACCAATGGTAGTTTTGTTGTAAAAGTATTCCAAGGCGAAGGGTTTGACCAATATGTTAAGGACGTCCGTGAGATGTTTAAAACAGTCAAAGTTAGAAAACCCGACTCTTCTCGAGCTCGCTCTCGTGAAGTGTTTATCGTAGCAACTGGTTACAAAGGTTAACGATTCTCTTCCAAGAGTGAGAGTTAACAACATGGCTACAGGTTACAAACTGTAGTACCCTACCTTTAATTACAATTAGTTATCGAGAGGCTTACACCTTGAGTGACATGGCAAAAAATTTAATTCTGTGGCTTGTTATCGCGGTAGTGTTGATGTCGGTATTCCAGAGCTTCGGCCCTGGGGAAAGTAACGGCAGAGCAGTAGATTACACCACGTTTGTACAGGAAGTTGGCCAAGGCCAGATTCAAGACGCACAGTTCAATAACAGCGAAATCACTTTCACACGTCGTGGTGGTGGCTCTAAGTATGTAACTTACATGCCTGTTTATGATCAAAAGCTACTTGATGACTTAATTAATCAAAACGTAAAAGTTCAGGGTACACCACCTGAAGAGCAGAGCCTGCTTGGCACTATCTTCATTTCATGGTTCCCAATGATCTTACTGATTGGTGTGTGGATTTTCTTCATGCGTCAAATGCAAGGCGGCGGCGGCGGTAAAGGCGCAATGTCTTTTGGTAAGAGCAAAGCTCGAATGATGAGCGAAGAACAAATCAAAACGATGTTTGCTGATGTTGCTGGTTGTGACGAAGCAAAAGAAGACGTGAAAGAGCTTGTGGATTACCTTCGTGACCCAAGCCGCTTCCAAAAGCTTGGTGGTAAGATCCCGACAGGTATCCTGTTGGTAGGTCCTCCTGGTACGGGTAAGACATTGCTTGCAAAAGCGATTGCTGGTGAAGCGAAAGTACCGTTCTTTACTATCTCTGGTTCTGACTTCGTTGAAATGTTTGTTGGTGTTGGTGCATCTCGTGTGCGTGACATGTTCGAACAAGCGAAGAAAGCAGCGCCTTGTATCATCTTTATCGATGAAATCGATGCGGTAGGTCGTCAACGTGGCGCTGGTGTTGGTGGTGGTCACGATGAACGTGAGCAAACACTTAACCAAATGCTGGTTGAGATGGATGGTTTCGAAGGTAACGAAGGTATTATTGTTATCGCTGCGACTAACCGTCCAGACGTACTAGACCCTGCATTACTTCGTCCTGGTCGTTTTGACCGTCAAGTTGTGGTTGGTCTACCTGATGTACGTGGTCGTGAACAGATTCTTAAAGTACACATGCGTAAAGTGCCACTGTCAGGTGATGTTGAACCATCTCTGATTGCTCGTGGTACTCCAGGTTTCTCTGGTGCAGACCTTGCGAACCTTGTTAACGAAGCGGCTCTATTTGCTGCTCGCGGAAACAAACGCAATGTCTCTATGGTTGAGTTTGAACTTGCGAAAGATAAGATCATGATGGGTGCAGAGCGCCGCTCAATGGTTATGTCTGAAGAAGTGAAAGAATCAACGGCTTATCACGAAGCGGGTCACGCAATTGTTGGCCGTTTGGTACCTGAACACGATCCAGTGTACAAAGTATCAATCATCCCACGTGGTCGTGCGCTTGGTGTAACTATGTACTTACCTGAGCAAGATCGCGTGAGCATGTCTCGCCAACACCTAGAGTCTATGATTTCTAGCTTGTACGGTGGTCGTCTTGCTGAAGAACTTATCTACGGTAAAGACAAAGTTTCGACCGGTGCGTCTAACGATATCGAACGTGCAACAGATATTGCTCGTAAGATGGTTACGCAGTGGGGCTTCTCTGAAAAACTAGGTCCTCTTCTTTATGCTGAAGAAGAAGGCGAAGTTTTCCTAGGTCGCGGTATGAGCCAAGCTAAGCATGTTTCTGACGATACAACTAAGCTGATCGATGAAGAAATTCGTATTCTAATCGACCGTAACTACGCTCGTGCGAAGCAAATTCTTGAAGAGAACATGGATATCATGCACTCGATGAAAGATGCGCTAATGAAGTTTGAAACGATCGATGCAGGTCAAATTGATGACTTGATGGAACGTAAAGACGACATTCGTGAGCCTGCTGGTTGGGGCGATCAGGCGAAAGCAGAACCTGCAAAGGAAGAAGTTAAACCTGAAGCTAAATCAGAAGAGGCTGCAGCCGAACCAAAAGCTGAAGAGTCGAAAGTTGAAGAAGTTAAATCTGAAACAGATGATGCTCAAAACAAAGATTCTTAATCGTTAAGCTTTAAATTAAAACCCTGAGTACGCTCAGGGTTTTTCTTTTTATAGGCCAAGATGTTTTTTACCTTTAAGACCTACCTTTCATGATATTAAAAGCACACGATAAAACGCTCGTTTTAGACCGTCCACATGTGATGGGGATTCTAAATGTTACACCTGACTCTTTCTCTGATGGTGGGAAATTCAACTCTTTAGATAATGCCTTACTGCAAGCTGAGCGTATGATTCAAGCTGGCGTGAGCATTATTGATATTGGTGGTGAATCGACTCGTCCGGGTGCTCCAGAGGTGTCCTTAGAGGAAGAGTTAGCTCGAGTTATCCCTGCGATTAAAGCGATTCGCGCCAAGTTTGATGTTTGGATCTCGATTGATACCAGCAAAGCTGAGGTGATGCGCCAAGCTGTTGAAGCAGGGGCTGATTTGATCAATGATGTACGCGCACTGCAAGAGCCCGGAGCTCTAGAAGTGGCCGCAGAGGCTAATGTACCTATTTGCTTGATGCACATGAAAGGCCAGCCAAGAACCATGCAAGCTAACCCTAGCTATGACGATGTTTTCACGGATGTTGAAGACTTTTTAAAAGAAAGGGTCGAAGCTTGTGAGGCGGTCGGTATCTCAAAAGAGCAGCTGATTCTTGACCCAGGTTTTGGTTTTGGTAAAACCATCGAACACAATTACCATTTATTAGCGCACCTTGAAAAATTTCATACGCTTGGCTTGCCAATCTTAGCGGGTATCTCGAGAAAATCGATGATCTTTAAGCTTCTAGATAAAGCACCAGCAGATTGCATGGTAGGAAGTGTTACTTGCGCCACCATTGCAGCGATGAAAGGTGCTCAAATTATTCGCGTTCACGATGTTGAAGATACATTGGAAGCGATGAAGATAATCGAAGTGATGAATAACAATCACTAATCATAATTAAGGAAAATCAATATGTCTGATAAAAGACGTTACTTCGGCACAGATGGTGTGCGTGGCAAAGTTGGCCAGTACCCAATTACGCCTGATTTTGTTTTGAAGCTTGGCTGGGCTGCGGGTCGTGTTTTAGCAAAGCAGGGCACAAAGAAAGTGATCATTGGTAAAGATACTCGTATTTCTGGTTACATGCTGGAGTCTGCTTTAGAAGCTGGCTTAGCTGCTGCGGGTCTTCAGGCTACGTTTACGGGGCCAATGCCGACACCGGCTGTTGCTTACCTAACACAAACTTTCCGTGCTGAGGCGGGGATTGTTATCTCTGCTTCGCACAACCCATATTACGATAACGGCATCAAGTTCTTCTCTTCTGAAGGTACAAAACTTCCAGACGATATCGAGTTAGCGATTGAAGCTGAACTTGATAAAGACATTGAGTGTGTTGATTCTTCTGAACTGGGTAAAGCTGTACGTTTAAACGATGCGGCAGGTCGTTACATCGAATTCTGTAAGAGCACGTTCCCAAATCAGATGACACTTGCAGGAATGAAGATTGTTGTCGATTGTGCACACGGTGCAACTTACCATATCGCTCCTGCGGTATTTAAAGAGTTGGGTGCTGAAGTCATTGCAATGGGCGTTGAGCCTAATGGCACTAACATCAATCACGAAGTAGGTGCGACAGATGTGCGTGCTCTACAAGCTAAAGTGGTTGAAGAGAAAGCAGCATTAGGCCTTGGCTTTGATGGCGACGGTGATCGCATCATCATGGTTGATGAGCTAGGCAATAAGGTTGATGGCGATCAAATCGCTTACATCATTGCTCGTGACGCGCTACGTCGTGGTGAACTAAAAGGCGGTGTTGTCGGTACACTAATGACCAACCTGGGTATGGAAAACGGCCTTAAGCAGTTAGGCATTCCATTTGTGCGTGCCGCTGTTGGTGACCGTTACGTGATGGAGCAACTTCTAGCTAAAGGTTGGAAGATCGGTGCTGAAAACTCGGGTCACGTTATCCTATTAGATAAAGTGACAACCGGTGATGCTATCGTTGCTGCTCTGCAAGTATTGGCTTCAGTTGTCGATAGTGAAATGACACTGAATGAACTGTCTCAAGGCATGACGCTATACCCTCAAGTACTAGAAAACGTTCGTTTCAGTGGTGATTCAAACCCACTAGAAGCAGAAGCTGTGAAAGCGGCTGTTATTGAAGTTGAGACCGAACTTGGCGAGAAAGGTCGTGTGCTATTACGCAAATCGGGTACTGAGCCACTACTGCGCGTAATGGTCGAAGGTGAAGATGCTGAACTTGTTCAGAGTTCTGCACTGAAAATTGCTGATGCAGTAAAAGCGAATTGCTAATAAAACGTTTGCCGTAACAGGCGAAGCCGGTCTCACTTGTGGGGGCCGGGTTTTAGTTATGTGATGATTTAAAAGGGGCGCAAATGAGTTTTGTGTCCCTTTTGCCCTTTTTTTGACCACTTGCTTGGTAAAGGCTTATTTTTTAGTAAATTCCCCTTGTCAGTCATCGTCGCATTCGCTAGTATTGCTCGGCCTTCAGTTAGGAGGTCGCTAGCCTTGTTCTTGAAAATAGTTTTTTGAACGGCGCTGGCTCAACAATTAGGAACATAGGTGGAAAAATGTTTACAGTTCTACTTGTGATTTACCTGTTGGCAGCGCTTGGTGTAATTGGCCTAGTGTTGATTCAACAAGGTAAAGGCGCAGATATGGGAGCCTCTTTCGGTGCTGGCGCTTCAAACACTGTGTTTGGTGCTGGTGGCTCAGGAAATTTCCTTACCCGAATGACTGCAATTTTTGCAACTACATTTTTTATCCTTAGCTTAGTGCTTGGTAATATGTCTACACATAAAACTGAGTCACAATGGATTGACCCGACCCAAGGTCAGGTAATTCAGCAAGCTGAAGATGCAGTGAGTGAAGTTCCATCGCAAGGCGACGAAATTCCACAATAATCTGTAAAGATTTGATGCCGAGATGGTGAAATTGGTAGACACGCTAGCATGAGGTGCTAGTGCCTTAGGGTGTGAGGGTTCGAGTCCCTCTCTCGGCACCATGTTTACAAACTTGTAAAACATCTTGTTGGGCGTATAATGCTCACAAGTCGGACGCGGGATGGAGCAGTTTGGTAGCTCGTCGGGCTCATAACCCGAAGGTCGTCGGTTCAAATCCGGCTCCCGCAACCAATTTCAATGCTATTATATAGCTTGTATTGGTAGCAAGTTTGCACAGTGTGAACCTCACTGTGAGTTAAGTGTAATATCAAATATGATGACACTTAACATATAAGGGTCCAGCAACAAAAACCCCGGCTTATACGGGGTTTTTTGTTATCTAAGCATTTATAAATTCTTAGATGATAATGTTTGCTTGGAATTTAAATTGGGCTTTGAGCCCTTTTTTTGTTTCTGGAGTGGTTAAATGACTGGTTTAGAAAGACAACTTACTGAAATGCTTGACGCTCCAGTAGCAGCATCAGGTTATGAGTTAGTTGGATTAGAATTTATTCGTGCTGGTGAGCACTCAACGCTACGCATTTACATCGATTCACCAAATGGTATCAATGTAGATGATTGCTCTGAAGTTAGTCACCAAGTAAGTGCCGTAATGGACGTTGAAGATCCAATTTCAGTGGCTTATAACCTTGAAGTGTCTTCACCAGGTTTAGAGAGACCACTGTTCAAAGCTGAGCATTACCAACAATTTATTGGTCACGAGGTAAGCATCGTTTTGAAAATGGCTGTCGGCAACCGTCGTAAATGGAAAGGTGATATCCAATCTATCGAAGGCGAGACAGTGAAAGTATTGGTTGAAGGACAAGAAGAAGAATTCGTCCTGAGCAATATTGCGAAAGCTAACCTGATCCCTAAATTTTAGTTCTCCTAGAGAGAAGAGCTTAAGAGGCTAGATTAATGAACAAAGAAATTTTGGCGGTAGTAGAAGCTGTTTCTAATGAGAAAGCAGTTCCTCGTGAGCGTATTTTTGAAGCGCTTGAAATCGCGCTTGCAACGGCAACAAAAAAGAAAAGCGAACTAGAAATCGAAGTTCGTGTTGAGATTGACCGTAAAACGGGTGATTTCGAAACTTTCCGTCGTTGGGAAGCTGTTGAGGAAGTTGAATTCCCAACAAAAGAAATCTCTATTGAAGCTGCAAAGTACGATGATCCAGAGATCGAACTTGGCGGTTTCATCGAAGATGATATCGAATCAGTAACGTTTGACCGTATTACGACTCAAACAGCTAAGCAAGTTATCGTACAGAAAGTACGTGAAGCTGAACGTGCTCAAATCGTTGAACAGTTTATTGATAACGAAGGCGAGCTAGTCACTGGCGCAGTTAAGAAAGTTAACCGTGACACAGTGATTCTAGATCTAGGTAACAACGCTGAAGCGGTAATCCTTCGTGATGACCAACTTCCTCGTGAAAACTTCCGTCCAGGTGACCGTGTTCGTGGTCTTCTATACGCAGTTAAGCCAGAAGCTCGCGGCTTCCAGCTGTTTGTTACTCGTTCTAAGCCAGAAATGCTAGCTGAACTATTCCGTGTTGAAGTGCCTGAGATTGGTGAAGAGCTAATTGAACTTAAAGGTGCTGCACGTGACGCTGGTTCTCGTGCTAAAATCGCCGTTAAAACAAACGACAAACGTATTGACCCTGTTGGTGCGTGTGTTGGTATGCGTGGCGCACGTGTCCAAGCTGTATCTAACGACCTTGGCGGTGAGCGTATCGATATCGTGCTTTGGGATGATAACCCAGCGCAATTCGTTATCAATGCAATGGCTCCTGCTGATGTTGCTTCTATCATCGTTGATGAAGATACGCACTCAATGGACATCGCGGTTGAAGCTGACAACCTAGCACAAGCTATCGGTCGTAGCGGTCAAAACGTACGTCTAGCGTCTCAACTAACGGGTTGGGAACTGAACGTAATGACGGTTGCTGATCTAGAGAAGAAGCACCAAGAAGAAGCTGTTGCTTCTATTGAAAACTTCATGAAGCACCTAGATATCGAAGAAGACTTTGCTCAAATGCTTGTTGAAGAAGGCTTCTCTACGCTTGAAGAAGTAGCCTACGTTCCTGTGAACGAGCTTCTTGAAGTAGATGGTCTAGATGAAGGTATCGTTGAAGAGTTGCGTAACCGCGCGAAAGACGCACTGACAACTCTAGCGCTAGCGAAAGAAGAAATTTTCGATGGTGTTGAGCCAGCTGAAGACCTACTTGCACTTGAAGGTCTTGAGCGTGAAATGGCTTACAAGCTAGCAGCAAAAGGCGTTGCGACATTGGAAGACCTAGCTGACCAAGGCGTTGATGAACTAGAAGGCATCGAAGACCTAACTGCAGAGCGTGCAGGCGAGCTAATTATGGCTGCGCGTAACATCTGTTGGTTCGGCGACGAAGAATAATTCAGCAAGGAGAGAGAGCGGTATGACACAATTAACAGTTAAAGCACTGAGTGAAGAGATTGGTACGCCAGTTGACCGCTTAATTGAACAACTTGCTGATGCAGGCATGAAGAAAGCAGGGTCGGACCAAGTGACTGATTCAGAGAAGCAAACATTGCTAACGCACCTTAAAAAGGAGCACGGCGATACTTCTGGTGAAACAGAACCGACTCGTTTAACTCTTCAACGCAAGACCCGCAGCACGCTAAGTGTTGCCGCTGGAGGCGGTAAGAGTAAGGATGTTCAAGTTGAGGTACGTAAAAAGCGTACTTACGTGAAGCGCAGCACTATTGAAGATGAAGCGAAACGTGAAGCTGAGGAAGTAGCTAATCGTGAAGCGGAAGAGAAAGCACAACGCGATGCTCAAGAGCAAGCGAAACGTGATGCTGCAGAGAAAGCACAGCGCGAAGCCGAAGCAAAAGTAACACGTGAAGCGGATGCAAAACGTGAAGCTGAAGAGAAGGCTCAACGCGCACAAGCTGAAAAGGCTAAAAAAGACATGAATTCAAAAAATGCAGACGCTAACGCACAAGCGAAAAAAGAAGCGGATGAACTTAAAGCTCGTCAAGAGCTAGAAGCAACTCGTAAAGCAGAAGCTGAAGCAGCTAAGCTTGTTGAAGAAGCTCGTAAGTTAGCAGAAGAGAACCAAGAACGTTGGTCTGAAGAAGAGAAGAAGAAGAAAGAGCAAGAGAAATCTGCGGATTACCATGTGACTACTTCTACTTACGCTCGTGAGGCTGAAGATGCGGCAGATAAGAAAGATGAGAAAGCACCTCGTCGTCGTAAGAAGAAAGCAGCTCCTGCTAACCAACCTGCAAACAACCGTGGTGGTCGTAACCAACGTGGTCGTGGCGGTAAAGGTAAGCTTGCTAAACCAACTTCAATGCAGCAAGGCTTCGATAAGTCAGCGACTGTTGCTAAATCTGACGTTGCTATCGGCGAAACTATCGTTGTTTCTGAACTGGCGAGCAAAATGTCAGTTAAAGCAACTGAAGTTATCAAAGTAATGATGAAGATGGGCGCTATGGCGACTATCAACCAAGTGATCGACCAAGAAACAGCACAACTTGTTGCTGAAGAAATGGGTCACAAGGTAATCCTGCGTAAAGAAAACGAACTTGAAGAAGCAGTACTAGCTGACCGTGATAGCGATGCTATCGCTGAAGGTCGTGCTCCTGTTGTTACTATCATGGGTCACGTTGACCACGGTAAAACTTCAACACTTGATTACATTCGTAAAGCACACGTTGCTTCTGGCGAAGCTGGCGGTATCACGCAGCACATTGGTGCTTACCACGTAGATACTGACAACGGCATGATCACTTTCCTTGATACTCCTGGACACGCGGCGTTTACCGCTATGCGTGCTCGTGGTGCTCAAGCGACAGATATCGTTGTACTTGTAGTTGCAGCAGACGATGGCGTAATGCCACAAACAATCGAAGCAATCCAGCACGCGAAAGCGGCAGGCGTTCCTCTGATTGTTGCTGTGAACAAGATCGATAAAGAAGGTGCAAACCCAGACAACGTTAAGAATGAGCTAGCTCAATACGACGTTATCCCTGAAGAGTGGGGCGGTGAGAACATCTTCGTTCACATCTCTGCAAAACAGGGTACAAACATCGATGGTCTTCTAGAAGCAATCCTTCTTCAGTCTGAAGTTCTTGAGCTTACAGCGGTTAAAGAAGGCATGGCGTCTGGTGTTGTTGTTGAATCTCGTCTTGATAAAGGTCGCGGTCCAGTTGCAACAGTACTAGTACAGTCTGGTACTCTAAACAAAGGCGACATCGTTCTTTGTGGTCAAGAGTACGGCCGTGTTCGTGCAATGCGCGATGAGAACGGTAGAGACATCGAAACTGCAGGTCCATCTATCCCTGTAGAAATTCTAGGTCTTTCTGGCGTACCTGCGTCAGGTGACGAAGCGACTGTTGTACGTGATGAGCGTAAAGCACGTGAAGTTGCTAACTACCGTCAAGGTAAATTCCGTGATGTTAAACTAGCTCGCCAACAAAAAGCGAAACTAGAGAACATGTTCGCGAACATGACGGCGGGTGAAGTTGCTGAACTTAACGTTGTACTTAAAGCTGACGTTCAAGGTTCTGTAGAAGCGATTGCTGACTCTCTACTGAAACTATCAACTGACGAAGTTAAAGTGAACATCGTAGGTTCTGGTGTTGGTGGTATTACTGAAACTGATGCAACGCTTGCAGCAGCTTCTAACGCTATCATCCTTGGTTTCAACGTTCGTGCTGACGCAACTGCGCGTAACACGGTTCAGAACGAAAACCTAGATCTACGTTACTACTCAATCATCTACCAACTGATTGACGAAGTTAAACAGGCAATGGGCGGTATGCTTGCTCCTGAATTCCGTCAAGAGATCATTGGTCTTGCACAAGTTCGTGACGTATTTAAGTCGCCTAAACTTGGTGCAATCGCTGGTTGTATCGTTACTGAAGGTACGATTAAGCGTAGCAACCCAATCCGTGTACTTCGTGAAAACGTTGTTATCTACGAAGGTGAACTAGAGTCACTTCGTCGCTTTAAAGATGACGTTCAAGAAGTTAAGAACGGTTACGAATGTGGTGTCGGCGTTAAGAACTACAACGACGTTCGCGTTGGTGACCAGATCGAAGTATTCGAAATCGTTGAGGTTAAACGTACTCTAGACTAATCAGTCTGTACGACTCGACATATTGACTAAGGTTACTAACATTACTAATAAAGGTAATAAGTAATCGGTTGTTGAATACACCATGGGGGGCTGGTAATTACCAAGCCCCCCATCTTTCTAAGTGAGAAAAGAAAATGTCAAAAGAATTTAGCCGCACACAACGTGTGTCTCAGCAGCTTCAAAAAGAACTTGCTCTTATCCTCCAACGTGAAGTTCGTGACTCACGTATTGGTATGGTAACTATCTCAGATGTAGAAGTGTCTCGTGACCTTGCTTACGCAAAAGTGTTCGTTACTTTCCTATGTATCGGTGAGCAAACACCTGAATCATGTCTTGCTGCTCTTAAAGAACATGAAGTGCCAGTTCGTATGGCTCTTGGTAAGCGTATTCGTCACCGTCTAACACCTGAAGTGCGTTTTACTTACGACAACACACTAGTAGAAGGCATGCGTATGTCTAACTTAGTAAGTGAAGTTTTAAACGACGATAAGCGTAAGCAAGAAGAGTCTGGCCGCACTGACGAAACTCAGCCTAAGGGCGAAGAGTAATGGCTCGCCGTCGTAAAGGTCGCCCTATCAACGGGGTAATTCTGTTAGATAAGCCAACGGGCATTTCGTCTAATGATGCGCTGCAAAAAGTAAAACGTATTTACTTTGCAGAGAAGGCAGGGCACACCGGTGCTCTTGATCCTCTTGCGACTGGCATGCTGCCAATTTGTCTTGGTGAAGCAACGAAGTTTTCTCAGTTTCTATTAGATTCTGACAAGCGCTACGTAGTAATCGCTAAGCTTGGTGAGCGTACCAATACCTCTGACTCTGATGGTGAAGTGGTAGAGACACGAGATGTTAACGTGACTCAAGAGCAACTTGAACGCTGCATTGCAAGCTTCAAAGGGGAAACCGACCAGATTCCATCAATGTTCTCAGCATTGAAGTATCAAGGTAAGCCTTTGTATGAATACGCACGTGCAGGTATCGAGGTGCCTCGTGAATCTCGTAAGATCACTGTTTACTCTATTGAACTGCTTCGCTTTGAAGGTGATGAAGTTGAGATGGAAGTGCATTGTTCAAAAGGCACTTACATCCGCACAATTACCGACGATCTTGGTGAAATGCTAGGTTGTGGTGCCCACGTGACCATGCTTCGCCGTACTGGTGTCGCTAAGTATCCGTACGATCGTATGGTGACTTTGGAGCAGTTGAACGAGATCCTAGAGCAAGCGCAGGCGCAAGAAATTGCACCCAAAGAGCTGCTTGATCCACTATTAATGCCAATGGACACAGCCGTTGAAGACTTACCAGAAGTTAACTTAAACGCGGAACTGACTGATCTAGTTCAGCACGGTATGCCCGTTCAGGTTTCTGGTGCGCCAACTGAAGGTACGGTTCGCATGACAAGTGGTGAAGAGAAACTGTTTGTTGGTGTTGCTCAGATTGCTGAAGATGGCCGAGTTGCACCGAAGCGTTTGGTTGTTTTCAGAGATGAAGAGCCACAAGCATAACGCTGAAACCTAGTTAGGTATTGGCGCTTAGCCTGGAAAAGCGAATCAATAATATAGAAAGCGAGCCCTTAATTTTAATGGTTCGCTTTTTTCGTTTTTAATGGGTTCGATTGTTATTGCACCAACTGACAAACTTCCCTATAATCCTCGGCTCGCGTAGCGGCTGAATCAGAGATTGGCTGCTACAAATATAAACTTACTCTTATCAGGAGAGAATTATGTCTCTGAATGCAGAAACTAAAGCAGCAATCGTTGCAGAATACGCACAATCTGAAGGCGACACAGGTTCACCAGAAGTACAAGTAGCACTACTTACTGCTTCTATCAACCACCTACAAGGTCACTTCAAAGCGCACAAACACGATCACCACAGCCGTCGTGGTCTACTACGTATGGTTTCTAGCCGTCGTAAACTTCTTGATTACTTGAAAGGCAAAAACCTTGCTCGTTACCAAGACCTAATCAAGCGTCTAGGCCTACGTCGCTAATAGCGATGTCTGCAAAGACAGTTTGAAGAAAAGGAGCATTTATGCTCCTTTTTTTGTGCCTGTAAGAAAATGCTAGGCCGGATGCTCAGAATATCATCTGGCTTTTTCTGATAGGAAATATATCTCCTAATAAAAATAGTTTATACTACGCCCGCCTATAGCGTTTTCAGCGTTTGGCAATCAACCTCTCAAGAGATTACAGTCACAGATGTCGGCCAATAGGTCGCGACTATTCAAAGGCGGATTTGGTCTTAATTCGGCGTATGAACTCATACAAAGAGTCACCATCCTAAGTCCCTTTTCACTAGTCGCGATTGGTAATATCTTGAGTCATTATTCACTTAATCTAAAGTTTGACTTTAGAGCTAAGGATATACAATGTTTGAAAAACCAGTTGTAAAATCGTTCCAGTACGGTAACCACACCGTTACTCTAGAAACGGGCGTAATTGCACGTCAAGCTACCGCTGCTGTAATGGCGACTATGGATGATACATCAGTATTCGTTTCTGTTGTTGCTAAGAAAGAAGCTGTTGCAGGTCAAGACTTCTTCCCTCTAACAGTTAACTACCAAGAGCGTACATACGCTGCGGGTAAAATCCCTGGTGGCTTCTTCAAGCGTGAAGGTCGTCCATCTGAAGGCGAAACACTAACAGCTCGTCTGATTGACCGTCCAATTCGTCCACTTTTCCCAAGTGCGTTTAAAAACGAAGTTCAAGTTATCGCTACGGTTGTTTCTATCAACCCTGACGTAAACCCAGACATGATCACTATGATCGCAACGTCTGCTGCACTTGCTATCTCTGGTGCTCCATTCAATGGTCCTATCGGTGCTGCACGTGTTGGTCACATCGACGGCGAACTTGTTCTTAACCCATCAAATACTGAGCTTGAAAACTCTAAACTAGACCTAGTTGTGTCTGGTACAGAAGGCGCAGTACTTATGGTTGAATCTGAAGCAGATAACCTATCTGAAGAAGAAATGCTTTCAGCTGTTGTTTACGGTCACGACCAACAACAAGTTGTAATCAAAGCAATCAACGAGTTTGCTGCTGAAGTTGCAACTCCATCTTGGAACTGGGAAGCACCAGCAGTTAACACAGAGCTTAAAGCTCAAGTTGCTGAACTTGCTGAAACACGTCTATCTGACGCGTACCAGATCACTGAAAAAATGGCTCGTTACGAGCAAGTTGGCGCAATCAAGAACGACGTTGTTGAAGCTCTAATCGCACAAGACGAAAACCTAGATGAGCGCGAAATCCGCGGCATGCTTGGTTCTCTAGAGAAAAACGTAGTACGTAGCCGCATCATCGCTGGCAACCCACGTATCGATGGCCGTGAAAAAGACATGGTTCGTGCGCTAGACGTACGTACTGGTGTTCTTCCACGTACACACGGTTCTTCTCTATTCACTCGTGGTGAAACTCAAGCACTTGTTACTGCAACGCTTGGCACACAACGTGATGCTCAAATCATCGATAGCCTAATGGGTGAGAAGAAAGACAACTTCCTTCTACACTACAACTTCCCTCCATACTGTGTAGGTGAAACTGGTTTCGTTGGTTCTCCTAAGCGTCGTGAAATTGGTCACGGTAAGCTTGCTAAACGTGGTATCCAAGCAGTAATGCCTTCTGTTGAAGAATTCCCATACACAGTTCGTGTTGTATCGGAAATCACAGAATCTAACGGTTCTTCTTCAATGGCTTCTGTATGTGGTACATCTCTAGCGCTTATGGATGCTGGTGTTCCAATCAAAGCTTCTGTTGCGGGTATCGCAATGGGTCTTGTTAAAGAAGGCGACGATTTCGTTGTTCTTTCTGATATCCTTGGCGACGAAGATCACCTAGGTGACATGGACTTTAAAGTAGCAGGTACTAACGCTGGTATCACTGCACTTCAAATGGACATCAAGATCGAAGGTATCACTAAAGAGATCATGCAAATTGCACTTAACCAAGCGCAAGGTGCACGTAAGCACATCCTTTCTGTAATGGATGAAGCTATCTCTGGTGCTCGTGAAGATATCTCTGAATTCGCTCCACGTATCCACACAATGAAAATCAGCTCTGATAAGATCAAAGATGTTATCGGTAAAGGCGGCGCAGTTATCCGTGCTCTTTGTGAAGAAACTGGTACTACAATCGAAATCGAAGACGATGGCACAATCAAGATTGCTGCTACTGAAGGCGCAGCTGCTAAAGAAGCTATCCGTCGTATCGAAGAGATCACAGCTGAAGTTGAAGTTGGCCGCATTTACCAAGGTAAAGTTGCTCGTCTAGCTGACTTCGGTGCATTCGTTACTATCCTTCCAGGTAAAGATGGTCTAGTACACATCTCTCAAATCGCTGATAAGCGCGTTGAGAAAGTGTCTGACTACCTAACTGAAGGTCAAGAAGTACCAGTTAAGGTTCTTGAAATTGACCGTCAAGGCCGTGTACGTCTAAGCATGAAAGAAGCAGTTGAAACACCAGCTGAAGGCGAAGCACCTGCTGCTGAGTAATTCTTAGCCTATTAATGGGACTATCGCTTTTTAGTGATTTCTAACCCATTGGTAAAAAAGCATGTTATAAAGGGGAGCATATCGCTCCCCTTTTTTATTGCGGTCATAACAGGAGTAATTATTTGTGAAATGGTTTCAAACCGCGAGTATGTGTTTACTGCTTGTACTAACTGGTTGTGCGACAACATCAGATAACACCTCACGTTGGGTTTATCCACCAATGGCTGTGCCACTGCAACCAAGCGTTCAGCAAGAAGTTCAAATTGCACGTCTTAGTCAATTATTACAGCGCCCAGACTTGAACGATGAAGTTCGATCTAAGATGCTGTTTGAACGTGGTAACTACTACGACAGTGTTGGCCTGCGTGATTTAGCACGTCTTGATTTCAATCAGTCTCTTTCATTGAACCCCGCTCAACCTGATATCTTCAACCTTTTAGGTGTTTACTTTACGCAAGTAGGGGAGTTTGATGCCGCTTATGAATCTTTTGATTCTACGTTAGAGCTTGATCCTGCAAACTCTTACGCAGAAAGAAATCGCTCTATCGCACTCTACTACGGCGAACGTTATGATTTAGCCAATGAAGAGATGACGAAGCATTATACCGATGATCCAAGTGATCCATTCCGTGCGCTTTGGTTGTATATCATTCAGCACGAACTTACGCCAGAGCAAGCCAAGCTTGATTTGCAAAAACGTTACGAGAGCCGTGATGAGCAGTGGGGTTGGGTATTAGTCGCGATTATGCTTGATGACATTACTGAAGAGCAGGCATTCAAAGCGATTCTAACTGGGACTCGTGACAACACGTTACTTGCGCAGCGTCTAACTGAGACATATTTCTACCTTGCTAAGCGTTACCACATGAATGGGGACTACGCGAATGCGATCTCTCTGTACAAGTTGTCAGTGTCTTTCAATGTGTATGAATATGTAGAGCATCGTTACTCTTTCTTAGAGCTAAGCCGTATATTTACTACTCTTAAAGCCGAGCACTTAGCAAAAGTTAAGTTGGCTGAGGCCGAAGAAGCAGCTAACGCTAAGTAAGCGATACATTTTTATTCTGAAGAACCGCTGCCTGTCAGCGGTTTTTTTATGCTCCTTTTTTATACTCCTTTTTTATAAACAAGGGAGGGGGGAGGGCTCGTTTTTGATTGCTTTTTATTTAAACAACACTAAAATAGTTAGCCTTGCTAACTAAATGCTATTCTTGATTAGGTGAGTATGCTGAACCAGAATTTAGAAAAGATTGAGCGCTTCGCCTCTAAGATATGGCGAACTCAGGTAAATGAAGATCCTATTTGCCAATTGAGCTTTAACGAGTATGACTATTTGAAGGTCATTCAATCCTCTCCTGAACCGATCCGATTGACCGATCTTGCGATTGAGATGCAGGTGACCAAGCCTTCAGCAACCACTATGGTTCAAAGACTAGAGAGAAAAGGTCTTGTTGAGCGTAAAGCTTCGCTCGAAGATGCGAGGTCTAAGTTGGTCGTATTGACCAGCAAAGCTGAAGTCGGCTTAGAAGAAGAAAGTAAGATCTATCAGGTCATGGCAGAGGTACTGGAAAGTCGTTTATCTGAGCAAGAATCCCAACTGTTGAATCAACTGTTAGATAAAGCGTTGAAGTAATAAGTTTAAATATTTAGTTAGCCTTGTTAACTAATTTTTAGAGTCGTATCTCATTTTAGTGCGGCTCAATAGATGAAGAAAGTAGAGTAAGAAATGAGTAACTCAATTAGTCGTCAATTTTGGCGATACACAATTCCTACCGTAGCGGCTATGTTGGTTAATGGCCTGTACCAAGTGGTGGATGGCATCTTCATTGGCCGCTATGTGGGGGCTGATGGACTTGCAGGTATCAATGTTGCGTGGCCTGTGATTGGTTCGATTCTCGGTATTGGTATGTTGGTGGGTGTAGGTACAGGTGCGCTTGTCTCGATCCGCCAAGGTGAAAAAGATACTCAAGGCGCTAAACAGATCTTAGCAACGGGCTTAACCTTGTTGTTAGCGATAACGCCTATTGTCTCTGCATTGCTGTTTTTGTTTGCTGATAACTTCTTGCTTTGGCAGGGCGCTGAAGGGCGAGTTTATGAACTTGGCCTGCAGTACTTACACATTCTGATTGGTGCGAGTGTGTTCACGTTAGGTTCGATTGCGATGCCGTTTTTACTGCGTAACGATGACAGCCCGAACTTAGCCACCATACTGATGATTGTCGGTGCGGTGATCAATATAGCTCTGGATTATCTGTTTATTGCTCAGTTTGGCTGGGAGTTGAAGGGGGCTGCACTGGCAACCGCGATTGCTCAGTGTGTGGTAACGGCTCTCGGCTTGGCTTATTTCTTCTCATGTCGAGCGAACTTACGTTTGCGTTGGAATGAGTTGAGACTGAAGCTAGATGTGATTCCACAAATTTTCGCCATTGGAACATCAAGCTTCTTTATGTACGCTTACGGTTCGATGATGGTTGCGCTGCACAATGCGCTGTTCTCTCAATATGGCGATCAATTGATGATTGGTGCTTACGCGATTTTGGGCTACATAGTGACGGTCTATTATCTCACGGCTGAAGGTATCGCCAACGGCATGCAACCATTGGTGAGTTATAACCATGGTGCGCGTAATCAGGCGAATATCCGTAAGTTACTGAAGATTGCGATACTGAGTTCAGTATTGATTGGTGTAGCGTTTGTGTTGCTTCTAAACGCATTCCCACGTGAGTTTGTATCAGTTTTCAATTCAGACGAACCACAGCTAGTAGAGTACACAGTGTTGGGTATTCGACTACACATGTTTGCATTGGCGCTTGATGGTTTCTTAGTGGTAGCGGGTGCTTACTATCAAGCGGTGAGCAAGGGCAGTAAGGCGATGTTTGTCATGCTAGGCAATATGCTTATCCAGTTACCTTTCTTGTACATTATGCCTAAGTTGTACGGTGTGCCGGGGATCTGGGTTGCGTACCCACTGTCTAATATTGCGCTAAGCGTAGTAGTGATGGTGATGCTCTACAAAGATGTAAAGAAGCTCGATGTCTCACCGATGGAAACCGCAACGGCATAGGTCGTATTTCTTAAGTAGAATTAAAAAGGTCTAGCGAATGCTAGACCTTTTGTCTCTGTGGCTGATGGGTTTAACTCTAGAAACTAGATGTTTTTAACGTCTAAACCCGCAAGCTGATGCCAGTAGCCATTGCACTGGCGGCTTTCAATCTTCATTGGTTTTTGACCTTGCTCATTGGCTCTGAAGTTATTGATTTCAGAGAAAGTGTCGATACCCAATGGACTCAGGCGAACGACATCGACCAAGTCATGCATGCTCGGCAGATCATTGACTAGGTTGTAGCAGTAACCTGATTGCGTCTGGATACCATTAAGGTTAAATACTGATTGACCTTCTTGGCTTTCTACTTGTAGCCCTGTTGGATACTTGATACAGCAGGTTTCACAATCGTCTTTAGCTTTGTTTTCCGCGCGGGCGGTAAAGCAGCGTGCCGAGTAAGCAAGCGGTAGGTAGCCGTGGCTAAATACTTCTACTTCGAACTTATTACGAATATTAAGCTCTTCGCACTGTGTCATTACGTTGCTTAGCCACTCGCGAGAAAGCTCAACGGGCATACACCAACGCGTCATACCTTGTTTCAAGAACAGGTTCAGAGTGCGTGCATTGTAGGTGTTCACCGCAGGGCCAACAACAAAAGGCACCTTACTTTCACTTGCCAGTTGAATTGCAGACACATCATTGGCTTCGATAGCAAAGTCACCATTATCGATGTACTTCTTCATGATGTTGACTTCGCTTGGTGCTTCGAGCAATGCCATGGTTGAAAGTACCACTTGCTTACCTGAATCAGACAGCTCTTTGGCAATATCCATCCAGTGTTTTGCTTTCATCTCACGACGCTTTGAACACACGGCTTCACCGAGATAGATGATATCAGCAGAGCTTGATTGCGCTTGCTCATAGAAGCTTTCAACATCTTGTTTTGGCCAAAAATAAAGTAGAGGGCCTAATGCGTATTTCATTGAGTTCTCCATTTGGCTCTATTGCCATTTACGGTGATAAGCGCCAAGCGTGGTTTGTGTACCTTCAGATACATTCGCCAACGTCGCATTCCAAGCTTGTTCTACTTGGTATTGTTCAGGGTTTGCTAAGTAGCGATCAATAGCAGCGCGCCACGTACGAGTAACTTGCTCTACATAAGCAGGGCTACGCTGACGACCTTCAATCTTCACTGAAGCAACATTCGCAGCGAACAACTCAGGAAGCATTGATAGTGTGTTAAGGCTAGTCGGCTCTTCAAGTGCGTGGTAACGCTTACGCTCACCATCGATCTCAGCTTCAAAGCGACCTTTACACAGCGTTGGGTAGCCAGCGTTCTCACCCGCTTCATACTTATCTATCAGGATCTCATTCAAGCGAGATTCTAGGCCAGTTTCAGTCTCTTGCCAGCGAACGTATTTCGCAGGGGAGCAAGCGCCAACCGTGTTTGGAGATTCACCAGTCATGTATGAAGAGAGGTAGCAACGACCTTCTGCCATGATACACAAGCTACCGAAAGCGAATACTTCAAGGTCAACGTCAGAAGTGATATTACGAGAAAGCTGTTTGACCTGATGAATCGACAATACGCGCGGCAGTACGACTCGCTTAACATTGAAATTTTTATGATAGAAGTCGATAGCGGCTGCATTGGTCGCAGATGCTTGGACTGATAAGTGCAGCTCTAGTTCTGGGTATTTGTTTGCAGCGTACTCGAGCACCGCAATGTCAGCGATGATCAGTGCATCAACGCCTAGTGCGGCGGCGTTATCTACAGCATTAGTCCAGCGTTCGAAGCCGTTTGGGTGAGCAAAAGTATTTAAGGCAACGTGAATTTTCTTGTTTCGGTCATGTACATACTGCACAGCACGATCGAGCTTTTTACCCGCAAAGTTAAGGCCTGCGAAGTGTCGAGCATTCGTATCGTCTTTGAATCCGATATAGACAGCATCCGCACCGCAATCAATAGCGGTTTTCAAAGCAGGTAAGTTACCCGCAGGGCATAAGAGTTCCATTTGCTCACTACCAATAGAATAAAATTGAAGCGAGTATTTTATGAAGAATTATGAATGACAGAATTGATGTAAGGCAGGTTTAGATGGATAAATCTGCTTTTACCCCATTTGAGGTACTGACGAATGGCGAATTTACGCTTTAGCTTGGTGCTGGAAGGCGTGTTTACTAATTCTTGTGACGACGGTTTTGGGCGAATAATTCTTCAACCTCTTGTTTCGGTTGAGGGCGATAGAAGTGGAAGCCTTGAATTGAACTGCAGTTGAGATTAGACAAAAGGGTTGCTTGCTCACTGGTTTCGACACCCTCTGCAACCACGGTTAAATCGAGAGATTTCCCAAGGTTGATGATGTTTTCAATCACGGTAATTTGCTTTGGTAAGGTATCGATATCGGCGATAAAGGCCCGGTCAATTTTAAGCTCATCAATTGGAAAGCGAGCAAGGTAAGATAGAGAAGAGTAACCCGTACCAAAGTCATCAATGGATAACGCAAAGCCAAGTCTCTTAATCGCGTTCAGCATTTGAAGCGTGTGCTCACTATCACTCATTACGGCACTTTCTGTAAGCTCAAAGGTAATCGCACTAGGGTCTAGCTCGGTAGAACGCAGCAACTTCTCCATGAAATCAATCAATTTTGGATTACCAAACTGCTCTGGTGAAAGGTTGATCGCGACGCGACCAGGTAAAATACCTTGCATCTTCCACCGTTTCACCGTGGCAAATACTTCGCGCATTACCACTCGACCAAGTTGTTCAATAAGGCCTGCTCGTTCCGCTACTGGAATAAATGCAGCAGGACTAATATAACCTTCTACAGGGTGCTTCCAACGTACCAGAGCTTCTGCTCCGTTAATGGTGAAGTCACGCGCATTTACTTTTGGTTGGTACCAAACCTCAAGCCCGTTCTGTTGCAGTGCTTTTTGCAGTTCTATCTCAAGCCACAATCGCATTCGCGCTTCTTTGTTCATCTGTTCGTTGAACTTAATCAGGCGGTTGCGCCCACGATCCTTAGCTTCATACATTGCGGTGTCAGCATTTTGCAGCAAGATACGCGCGTCGCTGCCATCGTGAGGAAAACTGACACTACCAATTGAGCAGGCCAAGCGCTTGCTAAAATGGTGGAGATCGAAGGGTTGATTGATCAGTGATATGATCTTCTCAGAGAGTATTTCAGGCGTTCTCGGGTGTTCAGGCTCAGGTAGAATAATACCGAATTCATCACCGCCTAAATGGCCAATAACAGCTTGACGAGGCAGTTGTCGTTTTAAGCGAGATGCGACCTCTTTAATCACTTTATCGCCGATATGATGGCCAAGTGAGTCATTGATATTTTTGAAGTTATCGATGTCTAAGTAGAGCATTACAACAGGGGTGTTGTTGTGAATGAACTGCTCAAGGCTCTTGGTAAACCCAAGTCGGTTGTAGAGCTTAGTCAGTGTGTCGATGTAGGCATCTTCACTGTTAGCGGGTGAGTATTGCTTTGTCGTTTCTTGTGCGTCTTGAATCAGTACGAGCTGGGTACTGCTCCCAAGAATGACTGTCGAGTCGATATTTAATTGAACCTTACGTTCAAAGCCACATCGAGCACCCGTTAAACAAACCAAACCAGACTCAGAAATAATGGAACTGAGGTTATTATTAAAGACTGTTTTGGTTTGTTCATCGATAAATAATCGGCCTAACTCTTCGCCAATTAATTCTGTAGTTGAGTTGAAACCAAGTAAGCGCGCAGCAGCAGGGTTCGAAGACAGAATGTAGTCGTTTTCAACTAACAGTAACCCGTCTGGGAGCAGGTGAGATAGCTTGTGGAATTTCGCCTCAGACTCTTCTAAAGAACGGACAAGTACTTGGTTTTCTGATGTATCAAAGGCGTGAAAAATGATGTATTCAGTCTTGTTGCCATTGGTAAGCGGAGATAAGCTGAAATGAAGGCTAGTGTCTAGCGCGGTTTCGTTTAAGGTGATTTCCGCCTCAATCGTTTCGCCATTGAATGCGCGCTCATAGTAAGGTTTAAGGTGTTGATAGAATTGCTCACCTAAAGTTTGGCGGTCATTCATACCTACAAGTTCTGTTTTACTTAAACCAGCAATATCACAGTAACGCTCATTCACCATAAAATAGTTATGCTGAGCATCAAGTACTGCAAAAAAGAATGGGCTGTTTGCAGTAAGCTGTGTAAACCAATGTTGTAGTTGCTGGGGAGGCATCAAAGTACTACCAATTCTCCAAGAGCTTAAATATTCACTACGGTTAAATGTTGATTGCTTTTTGTTCAGCTATCGATATTTACTTGTGAGCGCAGCTATTCGCTGTAACTTTTCATGACCGAGTTACTATAACTGCGATTATCAATATATTAAAGGTCGAGTTTCAAACTGAATTAATTTGATACATAACAGTAACTGAGGTCTCAACATCATTTATGATGCATTCTATATTATTGACAACGTTACGGATAAGTCACGTGATAAACAAGATACGCACTCAACTAGTTCAAAATGCCGCATCAATTTTGCGATCTCCAGTCCAGTTATTACCAAAATCAGTACAAAAAAAAGCCTTATTGGAGGGGCTTAAGAACGTATTCAAGGAAGCGTTAGAAGACGGTGATTTTGAATTCTTAGAAAATAAATGGCTTAAAGTATCAATAAAGGATATGGGGTTAAGTTGGTGTATTAGCTACAAAAATGAGCAACTAGTTGTAGCTGATAAAGAGGTGGCTGAACATGTAAGCTTTAGTGGCAATCTAAATGATCTCGTGTTGATTGCGGGGAGAAAAGAAGACCCAGATACGCTTTTTTTCCAACGTCGATTGTCTATTGAGGGCGATACCGAGCTAGGCTTGGAAGTGAAAAATTTGATGGATAGCGTCGATTTAGACCTATTGCCGCCGCCTATGAAAACTTTGTTAAATCAATTAGCTGATTTTGTGCAGAAGGGAGTACAATCCCCAGATACACAAAGTGAGGTAATGAATGCTTATTCGAACTGAAGCACCGGCAGATATACTTGTCATTGATCGTCTATTGAAATCTGTTTTTGAAACGGATGCAGAAGCTAATTTGGTTATGAGCTTACGTGAGAATAGTCATTTAACCTTGTCGCTGGTGGCTTGTTCAGATGACGGCGAGGTGGTTGGTCACCTGATGTTCAGCCCTCTGACGCTTGCTGGCGAAGATCACAACTGGCAGGGGCTTGCGCCTCTCGCGGTAAAAGCAGAGTACAGAAACCAAGGCATCGCAAAATCGCTGGTTGAAGACGCATTTTCTACTCTGGTTGACTTCGGTTACCCAGCCTGTGTTGTGCTCGGTGATCCTGCCTATTACGGCCGCTTTGGTTTCAAGGCTGCGAGTGAGTTTGGTTTGAGTTGTGCTTGGGATGTGCCAGAGGGAGCCTTCCAAGTTATCGAATTGGTTGAAGGTGCGCTTGCTGGGCATTCTGGTGAGATTGCCTACAGCCCAGAGTTTAACGACTTATAAGCCTGTTTTCCACGCAATATGATGCAAACTGATTTAGTCTAAAATAAAGGAGCTTGATGCTCCTTTATTTTTTGTTAGTATCAGCCCCAATGAGCACCTTTAAGTTCGCTCGAAGAATATTAATACCAACAAACCAAAGGTTACGACCGCTAGATATGTCACAAACACACGCGCAATATCTACAAGAGATGGGCATTAGCCAATGGGAGTTAAGTCACCCAGAGCGTTTGGCTGGTTATGAATCTGAATTGACTCTGTTATCGAATAATTGCAAGTTACTGTTGGTTTCACCAGAAAAACCTCAGGATGATCTCGCCGTGATGTTTGAGCGAGTACTCAAAAGTATCAAGCTCGACTTATCTCAGGCGTTGTATATTCAACCTCAGCATCTATCTTCTGTGGATTTAGGGGCGGTTGAGTGGGTATGGTTTGCTGGTTGTGAATCTGCTCATGAACTGAAGGTTAAAACACTTCAATCTCCATTACTGTCTGACATTAATGGTAATAACCAACATCGCCGCGACCTATGGCAACAAATTTGTGCTTATGACTAATCAATTATTACCGACTTCACAACAACACCTCGACGCTATTTGGCAGATTGAGCAGGCCGCACATTCTCATCCATGGTCTGAAACCATGATCCGAGATCTTGAGAGTCGAGGCGCTTGTCATCGGGTTCTTGAAGTTGATGGGCAAGTGGTCGGGTACTTCTTTGCGCAAAACATCGTTGGCGAAGTCACGTTGCTTAATATCGCGGTAGACCCAAGCCAGCAAGGTAAAGGTTATGGTAAAGCATTAACTGAACATTTCCTTGATATATGCGAACAAGCTGAAGCGGAAAGCGCTTGGCTAGAGGTTCGCGAAAGTAATGTGAATGCGTTTAATCTTTACGAAAAAGTGGGCTTTAATGAAGTCGATCGTCGTCGTAACTATTACCCAACTAAGCAAGGCAACGAAGATGCGATCATTATGAGCTATCTTTTTATGTCTTTTAGCTAAGCAGAGAATACGCGAAAAATAGGGTGTAAACTGACCCTTTAGAAAGTGACAAGCTTTCTGTATAATCCGCACACAGAATTCAAGGGCAAGTATTATCTACTTGCCCTTTTTACGCTTTAGATCAGCAAAGGGCGACTATGTCTTTCCAACAAGAAGTGAGCAAACGTAGAACGTTTGCGATTATCTCTCACCCGGATGCGGGTAAAACCACGATTACTGAAAAAGTTCTTTTATTTGGAAACGCGATTCAAAAAGCGGGTACCGTAAAAGGCCGTGGCTCTAACCAGCACGCTAAATCTGACTGGATGGAGATGGAAAAAGAACGTGGTATCTCGGTAACTACGTCGGTAATGCAATTCCCATACAATGATTGCCTAGTAAACCTACTCGATACTCCAGGACACGAAGATTTCTCGGAAGATACGTACCGTACGCTAACAGCGGTTGACTCTTGTTTGATGGTTATCGATGCTGCGAAAGGTGTCGAGGATCGTACTCGTAAACTAATGGAAGTAACACGTCTACGTGATACGCCAATCGTAACGTTTATGAACAAACTTGACCGTGACGTTCGTGACCCAATGGAAGTGCTTGATGAAGTTGAGAGCGAGCTAGGTATGGCTTGTGCTCCTATCTCATGGCCAATTGGTTGTGGTAAAGAGTTTAAAGGTGTTTACCACATTCACCGTGATGAAACGATCTTGTACGAATCTGGCCATGGCCATGAGATCCAAGAAGTTCGCATCATCAAAGGTCTAGATAACCCAGAGCTAGATGAAGCGGTAGGCTCTGATCTTGCGGAAAGCGTACGTGAAGAGCTAGAGCTTGTTATCGGTGCTTGCCCTGAGTTTGACCACGAACTGTTCCTTGCTGGTGAACTAACGCCGGTTTACTTCGGTACCGCATTAGGTAACTTCGGTGTTGACCACATGCTTGATGGTCTAACGAAATGGGCACCTGCTCCTCAAACGCGTCAAGCGAACGAGCGTGATGTTGAAGCGACAGAAGAGAAGTTCTCTGGCTTCGTCTTTAAGATCCAAGCAAACATGGACCCTAAACACCGCGACCGTATCGCATTCATGCGTATCGTATCAGGAACTTACAACCAAGGTATGAAGATGAATCATGTTCGTACTGGCAAGAACGTAAGTATCTCTGATGCGGTAACCTTCATGGCGGGTGACCGTGCACGTGCTGAAAAAGCATACGCGGGTGATATTATCGGCTTGCATAACCACGGCACTATCCAGATTGGTGATACCTTCACTCAAGGTGAGAGCCTTAAGTTCGCTGGTATTCCTAACTTCGCGCCTGAGCTATTCCGTCGTATTCGCCTACGTGATCCACTGAAGCAGAAGCAGCTTCTAAAAGGCTTAGTTCAGCTTTCAGAAGAGGGTGCTGTGCAAGTATTCCGTCCTATGCAAAACAATGATTTGATCGTTGGTGCGGTTGGTGTACTTCAGTTCGACGTGGTTGTAGCGCGCTTGAAAGCGGAATATAACGTAGAAGCTATTTACGAAGGCGTTAACGTTGCAACAGCTCGCTGGGTTGAGTGTGATGACGCTAAGAAACTAGAAGAATTCAAACGTAAGAACCAATCTAACCTCGCGTTAGATGGCGGTGACAACCTGTCTTACATTGCACCGACTATGGTGAACTTGAACCTAGCTTCTGAACGTTTCCCTGAAGTTCAGTTCCGAGCGACGCGCGAGCACTAATAACAGCAGTTCTACATAACACTGTTGGATAATATTAAAGCCGAATTGCTTCTAGCATTCGGTTTTTTGTTACACTAAGAGTATACCGTTTTGATGGAGTCAGCGTGTTCGATCTTAATTTAGTAAAACCATTTCTCTCCGTATACCAACAAAAATCGATAACTAAAGCTGCTGAATCGTTAGAGTTAACCCAACCTGCGGTCAGTGCCGCAATCAAACGATTTGAAGCGGTCGTAGGCTATGCTTTGTTTGTGAGGGTAGGGCGATCAATAGAACCTACTTCAGTGGCTCATAAACTGGCTGGTCAATTGTCTGATGCTTTGGAGTTGATGGAAGGTGCTGTATCTAGAAAGCGTGATTTCATCGTTTATATGCCTGCTAACTTATTACATAACATGCCAATGCTTAATGGTGTTCAATTAGTTGAATCACCGGTCTCTGTTGAGTGTATTGTTGAAGATATCCGGCTAAATCGAGTCGATTTAGTGGTTGATTCCGGTTTACCGAAACAAGTGATTTTAGCTTCTGAGTTTGCAACAACAGACAGACTCTTATTGATGAGTGATCCGGAGGTAAGTAACTTTGGTGAGCAGATTTCCATGGATGAGTTTCTCGCAGCGCGGCACGTAACCTTGAAGCTACTTCGACAAGATACTCAAATAGTCGACTTTCTCTCCGAAAAGAGCTTCACTCGTGACGTAGCTATTGAAGTTAGAAATCCAACTAACTTGATCTTAGCAGTAAAAGGTACTGACTATATTGCTGCGGTTTCGGTAAGTATGGTTCATTTAGCTAAAACCATCGGTTTACAAATCCATGAACCTCCATTTTCAATGCGCCCTGTTGAATTTGAGCTTTTCTATCACAAGAAGTATCAAACCAATGGGCATCACCGAGAGTTGCGAGAGAAAATAAAACATCTATTGAACAATTAGAAGTCGAAGGCTAGGCCGAATTCAACGTAATTGTCCTCTTCAGGTCTGATGGTGTAAGTGACGGAGGGCTTTATATATTTTAGGTTTATGAATGTAGCGACTTCATAGTAGTGGGAGTTTTTTCTTGAACTCAATCTATCGATGTCACTATCTTTCCAGTACCACTCATCGTCTCTAATGCCTATTTCTTGATTGTACTTAACAAGAAAATCAGCATAGCGAATAGGGCTCCACAGAAAACCAGCGCTATAGTCTATAGAATCTGCAGCTATTTTTTCTACGCATACATTTGACTTACAAAACTCTTTATCAAAAGCGTAGTTGTAATTGATATCTCCGATTAAAGTCCAATCATCATGGATTAGCTTTGCTGCGAAAATACCTGTGGTAGTCTCATACTCACTGACTTTTACCGTATTTTCAGTGTAGTACGTATCGCCTTGCCAGAAAGAGTAGCCAACACCAGCTTGCCAGTATTCTTGAGTATCAACCTCTCCAAAAACACGCAATTTATCATTGATTTGATAGTTTATGTCAAGAGTTGCAACTGTTTTTTCGTTGTCTGGATTTTGAGATAAGCTGACGGAAAAAATATCCGTAAAACGCTCAATAGATTCAACAAGGGGGTCATTTGCAGACGAGTAAAAAGGAAAGGTGGAAGCAAGTATTAGTAGAAGGCGTTTCATATTTAAATTCCGAATCGCTTTCCTTAGCTAGTGAGTAAAAACACCCGATAATAGGAGTAACTATTATCGGGTGAGCTGGTTTAACCTAGGCTAGTTATTAGCCACGTAAACGCTGTTGAATCGCTGATTTCGCTTTCTGAAGCTTAGCTGGATCAATTGATTGGACTCTATCTTTTACGTTGTTTTTTACCGCGGGAGGAAGTGTCACATCACCTCGGTCATTTACGACAATGCCGTTCCCAAAAGTGACTGTTCCATTTACTCCATCTATGTAGCCTTCACCCACAATATTTCCATGACGATCTTTGATGTGAACGACACCACGGTCATCAGCTTCAGCTGTATAGTCAGTCGTTTGAGATTTACCATTTACCGTTACAACAATGTTGTCACCTTCTAAACCAGCAGAAATAGTTGGCTTCGCAGGGGCGTCGATTTCAGGTCTATCACCACCAAACTCAGGAGCATTGCCAATTGGCTTATCGATAATCGGACGAATGAGGTCTTTTGAAATTCGAATAGGCTCACCACCAATAG
>NZ_JBFRQW010000041.1:0-69123 GCF_041472735.1 Vibrio sp. 10N.261.46.E11 | reverse complement strand
GGAAAGCCGCGATGAACCTTCTTTTTCAACGTCGAAAAGCTATTAATAACTAATTGTTCAAATAGTAGCTAACCGTTCAAAGCCACGTTACAAAATAATGTTCATCAAAAACATAGCACCAAACGCATTCAATACTGAAATCGCGATCATAACCGGGATATAACGACCTTCAGTACCAATTGGTCCCATGATGCGTCCCATATATTGCACCTGAGAACCCATCAAGTAGATAGCTGGCGCCAAAATAGCAATATGGTTGCCGTTCAGAATGCCTTGGTCAAATAGCGTGATAACCACACCGACTGCACCACCCATCGACATCCACGCGCCAATCAATACTGCTGCCGCTTCGCCCGGTAAACCAAATACCGCCATGATAGGTGCAAACACACTGCCCATCAGGTCAAGCGCACCCGTGATTTGTAATGCTTTGATGATGACGAATGCCATTAGAACATTTGGTACTGTAGAGGTTGTCGCAATGACCCAGCCTTTCTTAGCACCTTCAACGAAAATATCAGTAACCATTGGTTTCTTTGCTTTAACTTCGCTCATTATGCTACTTCCTCTTCCAGTTTTTGTTCTTTATCTACTTTTGGTTTGTCTTCTTTGCCTTCAGTAATATTGAGGTAGATACGGAATAGGTTCGCACCAACAAATTTGAAGATAAACATCACCGCAACAGCAAGACCAATTGACGATGTCACTGCCAAGGAACCATCCATCGCCGTTAAAGTGAACAACACCGCACCTGAAGAGAAAAAGTTAACGATCGCCGCACCCGCAGTAAACTGGAACATGGTGAACACATCGGTTTCACGCTTAGTCAAATGCCCTTCATCTTTGAGCTGACGTGTCATCGCAGCACCCGCATCGGTACTTTGCAGAGAAGCAATCAGTGCCAAGCCTGAGTTACCTGGAATGCCCATCAAAGGACGAAGCAGAGGTGTCAGTAGTTTACGAGCCGCGTCCAGTGCACCGTAGTGCTCAAGAACGTTGATCATACCCAGTGCAAACATCACGGTCGGAATAAGTGTCAATGCAAAAATGAAACCGTCACGCGCACCACTACCGCCTTTGCCACGCAGTGACGTCGTTGCCGCTTGGATACCATCAGCCGACTCACTCACATCGTAAGCGACCTTCCCAAATGAACCGTTGAGCGTCGTAAAATCGAGCACTCCATACCATTCATTGGACTGCATTAAGCCTGAAAAGAACACAATCGCGAACGCGAGTGCGATATAGCTGCCGATCGTGACTTTACGATCGGTTTTGGTTGGATTAGTCATAAGGACCTCTATACATCTCGTTTATGTGGAACAGAACACTTATAGATAGTGCAAACTAATGAACAAGAGGTTAATGACCAAAATCAAATAGCGCATAAGTTTAAATAAAAGAACCAAAGCAACATATAAAACTGTGATTCAAATTTTAAAGCAGAGGCATACGCTAAAGAAATTAGAATATTTCTCATACAAAACTAAACAAACCTAGCTTCAACACCGCAACCAAAAACGCACATAATCGCCACAATAATCAGGCTTCGAATAGAAAGCTCAAAGAAATCTTCATCGTGATCTCACGTTTTCACCCACTCTACTGTTTTCACTATAATCTATTGAATTATTAAGATATCTATCACACTGCACATGATTATTTAGGTCTACGCTTTTACCCGTGTTAATAACTTATTAACTTCGGAGCGTAATCCATGTTAGGTATCCAGCTTTCTGCTGTTCTCTCTTTATTATTTTTTTCTACGGTAGCAGGCGCAGCCACTTCTCAGTTAGGAGAACCGCTCAAGCTAACTAGCTCGTTTGCTGGCTACCTATCGCTGACCATTTTCGTTGTCGCCTACATCGTGGTGATGATGGAGGAATACCTAAAGCTCCGAAAGTCCAAACCCGTTTTGCTTGCTGCAGGCCTGATCTGGATAATCATTGGTTTCACTTACCAAGAACACAACCTTGTTGAAGTTGCCAAACAAGCGCTCGAACACAACTTACTCGAATACGCCGAACTATTACTCTTTCTACTCGTCGCCATGACATACATTAGCGCTATGGAAGAAAGAAGACTGTTTGATGCGCTTCAGGCTTGGATGGTAGGTAAAGGCTTTAACTTCCGCTCTCTGTTCTGGTTAACCGGTATTCTGGCCTTCTTTATCTCACCTATCGCCGACAACCTCACGACAGCTCTACTGATGTGCGCTGTGGTTCTTAAAGTGGCAGGTTCTAACCCTAAATTCGTCAACCTAGCCTGCGTGAATATCGTGATAGCCGCCAATGCTGGCGGTGCATTCAGTCCATTCGGAGACATCACAACGCTCATGGTGTGGCAGGCTGGTTATGTGAGTTTTAGTGAGTTTATTCCTTTGTTTATTCCTTCGGTGATGAATTACCTCGTCCCTGCGTTGATCATGTCTTACTTTGTACCTACCACTCAACCCGACACAGTCCATCAACACGTTGAATTAAAACGTGGTGCGAGGCGCATCGTATTCTTGTTCATCATGACAATCGCGACCGCGGTTGCTTTCCATGCCGTACTCCACTTCCCTCCTGTGATGGGGATGATGATGGGACTCGCCTATCTACAGTTCTTTGGTTATTACTTACGTAAGACTTTACCCAACTCACTCGCGAAGAAAAAAGCGGTAGCGATCGCCAATAACGATGAAGGCGCCCTGAAGCGACTCGGTTCTGTTGTGCCGTTCGATGTATTTCGAAGAGTTTCTCATGCCGAATGGGACACGCTTTTGTTCTTCTACGGCGTGGTAATGTGTGTCGGTGGCTTGAGTCTACTTGGTTACTTGGAATTAGCTTCGGGTGTGATGTATAGCCAGTGGGATCCAATTTGGGCCAACGTCATGGTGGGGATCTTATCGGCTATTGTCGATAACATTCCGGTGATGTTTGCCGTGTTATCCATGGAGCCCCAAATGTCGATGGGCAACTGGCTACTGATCACCCTAACCGCAGGCGTTGGCGGCAGCTTATTGTCTATTGGTAGTGCCGCTGGTGTGGCATTAATGGGGGCAGCACATGGTAAGTACACCTTCTTTGGCCATTTGAAATGGATGCCAGTAATCATGATTGGTTATGGGGTCAGTATCGCCGCTCACCTATGGCTTAACGGTGATATGTTCTAGTCTAAGGCACATCAACTAAAGGCGTATCAACGCGTGTCCAGACGTTGCTTAACTGCACAGCTGGACACTGGTTACAGGTCAGCATCTCGACAGGCTTATTGCCAAATCGCTTGCTAGCCTTGCTCTCTTCCCTCTATCACCAATAAGCGCTGTTTACGCTCTACACCGCCCGCATACCCTGTCAGTTTTCCATTTTTACCAATAACGCGGTGACACGGCACAATCACTGACACCGGATTTTTACCATTGGCTAAGCCCACCGCACGCACCGCTTTTGGGTTACCAATCGCATCAGCTAATTGAGCATAGCTCCATGTTGCTCCATAAGGAATGGTAGTAAGCGCTTGCCAAACCGACTGCTGAAACGGAGTGCCCTTGGCTGCGATCGGCACAGAAAACTGGATAGCTTCACCAGCAAAATAACGATTGAGCTGTTTGATAGCCAACGCAAAGATCGGAAAGCTATCATCTTGAACACCTAACAGCTCTGGTTTGGTAGTGTATGTTTCAAACCAAAGACCAAGCAGCCCTTCTTCGTTCGCCTGTAACGTCACGGTTCCCAATGGGCTCTCATAATAAGTAAAACGGTTAGCCATAATATCTCCTAGCTTAGTACTTCTAATGTTTGTTCATTGCTTTCTATATCAGACAGGCATCTCTATTCCACTGAAACATCGTTTAAGACTGATTCCAACAATGGAACGTGGCGTAACTTCCCCAAGGCGAAACACTCTGTGTATTTATGGCGGGGCGATGCTCGATGAATTTCTTCACCACCAAGTCACCAACTAACAGATGGTTTGGTTCGCTTAACCCGCGAAGTAGCGCGTATTGAATTGTCCAAGGTCCAATGCCTTTTAGTTCAATCCATTTGGAAGGGTGTTCAGTTTCATTGACGACCATGTATTGGGCAAAACGCTTTAGGGTCTCTTTGCGGCTTCCCGGCATTCTTAGAAAGCTCACATCAGCATCAGCTATTTGTTTAGGCGTTGGGAAGCTGGCTTTCTCATGCTCACCAGAAAGCTCTTTGATCAACAAGTTAAGCTGACCAATCGCCGCCGTTACCGAGACTTGCTGCCCGAGAATAGCTCTTACTCCGGCTTCCCAAGTACTCCACACGCCAGGAATGCGGATGCCACTCTTAGCCATCAAGTTGGGGTCAATGGTTGTAAAAAAGGCCTCGACCTTGGCAATATCGACATCAAGGTCGAACATGCGTCGAATGTTAGCAATCAAGCTTCTTAATTGACTTATATCGTCCAACTCAAATTCAATATCCAAGCGGTTTTCTTTGGCTAAAGTCGCCTTGAACCAACCCTTTGACCCGTTCACATTTACCGTGCGCTTATAATAGTCTTCGCCAACGTCCTCTACGCCTTCAATCATTCTTCGTCGATAGAAATCCAGCAAATGCTTCCAGTTTAATGGTCCGTGAAAGCCTAGCTGAATATGATTGCTCAAATTTCCACTTGGCTTAGAACGTCGGATTTGGCTTGGCGAGAGCTGCAGTTCTTTTAGAAAGGCATCATTGAAACGACGCGTGCTATTAAAGCCACTCGCAAAGCCTACATCGGTAATGCTCATGCTACTGGTGTGCAATAACTGCTTGGCAAACATCAATTGGCTATAAAGGCTATATTGCTTTGGTGACACGCCGATGTAATTGTCGAACAAGGTTCGTAAATAACGATCTGAGATGCCTAGTCGAGTGGCAAGGTCGACAATCGACCCCGAATTCAGCGCACCGTTGTCGATTAATTGCATCGCACGCAAAAAAGTGGTTTCAACGCCCTTCCATGCTGGAGAGAAAGGTGCGCTATCTGGTCGGCAGCGTAGACAAGGGCGATACCCCGCTTTTAAGGCTTGAGCTTGATGAGAAAAATACTCGACATTTTCTTCTTTAGGCGGGTTTGCAGGGCAAATTGGGCGACAAAAAATCCCGGTGGTTTTCACCGCTGTGAAAAACATTCCATCAAAGCGAGCATCTCGCGCATATCGAGCCAAATGGCACTGCTCGCTCGTTAACGCACTGTTGTGATGAATATTCTTAGACATACTTTGTCCTTTCCATTAGCCAAACTTTGCTCCAATAACTAAAAGTTTACCGTGAACTGTTATTGTCGCTAGCCATTTTCGGAACTGAAGGTTAGATAAATCACAAAAAAGGGTTTTCTTTTTGCTCAATTCGACTAAATTTAACCTTGAGAAAGGATTATTCTCACAACGTCAACGAACGGTACTCAGCACATTAAGATGCAGAGACCTATCGAATAATAAGGAAAAGGCTATGGTTCTTCACACATGTCGTATTGTTTTATCAAACCAACAGGTTCTCACCAGTCAATCAGTCGAGCAGTCTCTCAGCTTTCTTGAAGACAAAGCAGACAACGGGATTTCTATGATTGAGATTGACGCAACGGATGGCAATCAAATCCATTCTTACATGTCACACTCTCTTGAAGAGTCTATCGAGAATCTAATGAACCTATAGGGCTTTTACACATACCAGGCTTAAACGGTTTTATCTGAATTGGAGTTTTATCTGAGTTAGAGTTATCTCTGATTTGGAATGAAGATCATCTCTGGTTTAAAAACAAAAATGGCTCCCAACTATATAACTAGTTAGGAGCCATTTTTATTTAATCAACAAAGCATATTGATTACTACGATTGGTATTACTCTGGTGTTTGTTCAGCGGCTTGTTGCAACGTGTAGGCAGTCGATGGGTCAATCTCATTAACCAACTTCTCAACCTGCATGATCGCATCAACCGAAGTACTGCTTTTACGGTAGCTCAGGTAAATTGGGCGATACCAGTCTTCAACCCCTGTTACCTTGTGCAATTGACCCGACTCGATAAAAGGTTCAACCATAGAAACAGGTAAATACGCACTGCCACCTTTCTCTAAAATAAAATCGAGCGCGATACGTGCTGTAGAGGTACGTAGATACGGCGCGGGCACTTTTGGGTGACGCTCGGCATGTTCAGAACCGAAGCGCGTGCCCCAATCGACATAAACGTATTTATGTTGGAATACAGATTCCAGATCATCTTGTTGTGTTGATACCAACACCAAAACCAAATCAGCGACTTTTTTACAGTTCAGCTCTTCCGCTTTGATCTGATCAAAAGCGAAAGCCATATCTAAGGTTCGTTCTAACAAATTACGGTTCAGTTGCTCGCGCCCCATCACCTCGGCCATAAAGCCGTAGCCACCGAAAGAGTCGGTCACCACACTTAAGCAGTTTTGTAGATACGCATCCCAGATATTCGGTGTGCCACCCAGTGTTAACTGCAACGCTTTTCCACTTTCTAACGACAGCTCAAATTTGGCTTGTTGTAAGGTGGATACCATCACTTCAGCATAACCAATCAAACGCTCACCAGAAGAGGTCAGCTTGATGTTATTGCGGTCACGAATGAAGAGCTGAGTATCAAAGTAGCCTTCAAGCTGTTTGATCCGCGCACTTACCGCCGCTTGTGTTAAATACAAGTTTTCAGCTGCGCGTCCAAAATGGCGCACCCTTGCAACCTCAAGAAAGGTTCTAAATACTTTCACATCCATCAAAAATACATCTCTGTAATAAATCTGCTAACTAGCCGATCTAGGATTGTTTATCGTAAAGGCAAAAACGTTTTGCTTCCTATTTGAGCCTTTTAACAATATTTTCGCGTGAGCAATAAACACTAATTTCTATCTAACCACATTACTGAGGCTGATATGTCTGAGACCGAATTCCGACACGGAAAAAAACGTTTTTATGACACCATTAAATTCCCACGAGGGTTTGCTAAGTCGGGTGATTTTACTCTTTCAGAAGAGGAAATCCTAACCTTGTTTGGTGACACCATGCTTGCACTTGAGACTGGCGAACTTTCGCCAAGCAATTCAGAAGAAAAGCACTTCATCAAAGTGTTGTCTCACCCTCATAAGGCAAAGTCCAAGTTAGAGCGTGTTTGGTTGAAGTACATTCAACTGGCTCGTGGACGCCGTCGCTTTCATACCCTAAACGGCTGCAAACGCGGCGAAGTGCCTAGGGAAGAATACGAAAGTGAGTTAGTGTTAGAAGATTAGTAAAATCGCTCAAGGTGATACCTCATCACTTTGGGCTTTTTTTTGCCTTCAAGGCTTACACTTCAAGCTCGCTTTTTCTTCGTAATAGATAAGTTTAGCTAACCTGTTCGGTTTTACCAATATTTATAGATAATTCATAGCGATAGCGTGAATCAACATCTATTTCCAGCCACTCAGGCGGGTATCTAACCCAACTAAATTCTTCGAACCCCACTTAGCAACTTCCTTTTATCACGATAGTGGCACATTGCCATCATTATTTTTCACGCCTCAACTATACTCTCAAAGCCTGTGAGCACGCTAAAGCTCTTTAATGCGCCAAAGCTTGTAAAGCTGCAGAAACGAACAAACCCTTTCAGGCACTGAATCAAATCAACATTCCTGTATATGACAAGCGTATTAATCTTGTTTAACGCCACCAAATATCCATACAATTATTGTGCAATTTTGAGAGTTCTAGTCACAGATACGACGAAAAAAGCAAAAACTTGACCTAAAACAATAGCGGAACTCGATAACTTATTTTATAATGCGAATTAATGTTTCAGAACACTATAAAATTTAATTTCTAGGGGCAAAATCAATGAGACTTATTCCATTAAGCAACAAAGCTAAAGTAGGTAAATGGGCTGCTCGTCACATCGCAGATTCTATCAACAAGTTCGCTCCAACTGCTGAGCGTCCATTTGTACTAGGTCTTCCTACTGGTAGCACACCTCTAACTACTTACGCTGAGCTAATTGAACTTTACAAAGCTGGCGAAGTTAGCTTCAAGCACGTTGTAACATTCAACATGGATGAGTACGTTGGTATCGAACCAAACCACCCAGAGTCTTACCGCACATTCATGCACGAGAACTTTTTCAACCATGTTGATATTCAAGCAGAAAACATCAACCTGCTAGACGGCAAAGCTGAAGACATCGATGCTCACTGTGCAGCATACGAAGAGAAAATCCGTTCATACGGCAAAATCAACCTGTTCATGGGCGGCGTAGGCATCGACGGTCACATCGCATTCAACGAACCAGGTTCTTCTCTATCTTCACGTACTCGTATCAAAACGTTGACTGAAGACACTCGTATTGCGAACTCTCGTTTCTTCGATGGCGACATCAACCAAGTTCCTAAATACGCACTAACTATCGGTGTTGCTACTCTTCTAGACGCAGAAGAAGTGATGATCCTTTCTCTAGGTCACAACAAAGCGCAAGCGCTTCAAATGGCTATTGAAGGTTCTGTAAATCACATGTGGACTGTTACGGCTCTACAGATGCACCGTAAAGCTATCATCGTTGCTGATGAACCCGCTCAACAAGAGCTAAAAGTTAAGACTCTACGCTACTTCCAAGAGTTAGAAGCTGAGAACATTCAAGACCTATAATTTGATGTAGATCTTGATTACAGAATTAAAACCACTTCTTCTATCGGAAGTGGTTTTTTTTTTATGTCACAATCGTTATCAACTAGAAAATATGGAAATAGACATGTTGTTGAATGAAATTGTCGAGGTCATCGAACTGACTGACAGTGATCACCTCTCAGAGGCATTAGAAGAGTTTAACCTACACGGCGTAGTTCACTCTAGCCACCTTCCTTTTTTAAATGTTGTCTACGATAACGCCAAGCCTAATCTTCTGAAAAAGCTGGGGAATATTGGATTTAAAGGCAAGGTTCAATACACAAAATTGGTAAGCGGTGACTATATTATTTTCAATGCAGACACCTATACGCCCGAACAAGCTAGCTCAAAATTCAGGTAAAACAGACTTCAATTTATTAGGAACTGACTTAAATGACAGACACAACTAACCTAAGCAGTGAACAACTATCTCTACTTGGACAAGCTCTGCTTTCAGTACAAAGATTAGAAAATTCACTCTACCAATCGATTAGAGCACTTTGTAAACAAAACAGCTCTAGCGATGCCCAAGCCATTGAAGACCAGACTGCAGAGCAGTTCCTAAAGGGCACTATTGTAGAGTTAAAACCGATTATAAAACGGCTACATGATGTATTTGGTGAATCTCTTCCGCTTTCATCAACGGAGCTAAGTGAGTTTCTATACAAAAGAAACCTAGTCTCACTGAGTTTTTGGCAGGTAACGACAACAAGTATAAAAGGAAGTGAAAAGCTTGCGAACCCAACTCTATTTTTGCAAGAGCTCATCGCTCAGTGTGATCTGTGGTTGGCAAAGGTAGAGTCATAAGTAGCACCGAACTTACTTTCACTACCTAAAAATAGCTTAAGAGGTCAGGACATTCTCTTTCGCTAACTGCTGATGTATATCATTAACCGCTAGCACTATCGTAGAGCGCACTTTTTGAAAGTGACGCTCTAAAAACATACGCTTCATATCATCAGACATGCCTTCGACCAACTCCGGGTCATAGTCGATTGGCATCATTTTTTGAATAGCATTTATACGATTAAGTTCAAAAACAACATCTTGGTCCCAGAAATTTACCTGACCTTCTTGAATATTTACCCACTCTTTTAGAGTAACGAAAACTTCAATATCGTCATACACCTCTTTACTGATCACACCTAACCCTAACAATAGTTTTGTTCGAACAAGAATTTCGCCTAAAGGGCCATCAGTGGTAAGGAGAGGGTCAACAACAAATTTTACTGCGTAGTCATCTTTATAGAAGATACTTTTCAACAAAGCGTCCAGCATGTCTTCTAAGACATCGTAGGCGCACAGCAGGCACTCCGCAGCATTAGCTGATTCGGCTAGTTCTTCAAGTAAATCTGATTCGTGTGTTGTATGTATGGGCATGGTTGCTCTAAAAGAATAAAGTGCCACTGGTGTGGCACTTTGATGGTTTATCATTTCAATGCTAGATAAGCTTGTTCCGCTAGTTTAACAACTTCTGAGTCACTATTCAGCTCAGAATAATGCGCTAATGTCTCAGCAAAACCTTTTTCTGCGAACATTGCTTGAAGTTCAACCGCTTGCGGATCATCTTCATTCTTGTAATGGAACGCAGCGGCGATCGCTTTTACTAGATGAGCATTTGGTAGCCCGTATTCTAACGTACCATTCAGTGGCTTGACTAGGCGATCTTGTGGGCTCAGCTTACGAATAGGTTGACGACCAACGCGATCCACTTCATCACGTAGGAACGGGTTAGCAAAACGACCTAGAATCTTTTGGATGTAGGCAGCGTGAGCTTCTGGGTCAAAGCCGTAACGCTTAATCAGAACCGCACCGCTCTCTTCCATCGTTGCTGTTACCTCAGCACGAATTAAGTCATCTTCGATAGAATCTTTGATTGTCTCGTGACCCGCAAGCACACCAAGGTATGCCGTAACCAAATGACCTGTGTTTAGCGTGAACAGTTTACGCTCAACGAACGCCATTAGGTTGTCAGTGCATTCCATACCTGGGATCTTTGGAATCTCACCTTTGAATTGTGTTTGGTCTACGATCCACTCGCTGAACGTTTCAACCGTTACCGCTAGAGGATCTGTTTCGCCCGCTTCTGCCGGTGGAACAATACGGTCAACCGCTGAATCAACAAAGCCAATGTGCTGTTCAGTGAAGGCTTTCATTTCGTCAGAAAGGTGCTCTAACACTGCTGCTTTTAATTGGCTAGTACCGCGAACCATGTTCTCTGCCGCGATGATGTTCATTGGTGCAGTGTTGTTTTCTGCAGCACGCTTTTCAATGCCTTGAGCGATAGACTTAGAGATGATTTTAAGAACCGTAGGACCAACGGCTGTCGTCACAAGATCAGACTCAGCAATGCAATCTACAACTGCGCTTGTCGCCGAGTTTACTGCTGTCACATTCTTAACAACTTCTACAACACACTCTTCGCCAACAATCTTAACTGGGTATTCCTGGCGTTCAATTAACGCATTTACAACCGTTTCATTTACGTCAGCAAACGTAACCTTCATACCAGCATCAGAAAGAAGCTTACCAATGAAACCACGACCGATATTACCTGCACCAAAATGTAACGCTTTCATAATTTTGACCTTATAAATATTTGAATCTAGATAGCTAACTGCTTAACAACATGCCTTGACGATGTGCGCTAGGCATTAAGCACTAAGCTATTCAGACTAAATCTCTTAGAGAGATTAAGACCGAAAATGAGGCCAGTAGGGGGATACCGGCCTCCTTCACTCAGGAGCTTGACTAGAGCTTTTAGTTTCCGTTTAGAATACGTAGAACATCATCTGGGTTAGTTGTGTTCTGTAAGCATTCCACTGCTTCTTCGTCATCAAGTGAATTGGTAATAGCCATCAACACCATGTTGTGTTCATCGCCTTGTGCTGCAATACCGATAACCATCTTCGCGACATCATCTTCATCTTCGCCCCACTGAATACCTTCAGGGTATTGGCAGAAAACAATGCCTGTTTTTTGTACGTATTGTTTTGCTTCGATTGTGCCGTGTGGTACCGCGATAGACTCACCTAAGTAAGTAGACACGAGCTCTTCACGAGCAAACATACCGTCTACGTATTCAGGTAATACGTTGCCAAGTTTTACTAATTGGTCGCCAGCAAACTTAATAGCGTCTTCTTTCTGAGTCGCTTTAAGGCCAAGGAATATGCTGTCGTTAGTCAGTTCAAGCTTGTTGTCTTCTCGTGCTGGCGCTGCTGAAGGAGCTACTTTCGCTTCACCACTTTGCGCGTTTGTCAGTTCTGCAACTAGCTGGTCATAGACACTACCGTCTAGGAAGTTACTCAGAGACATGTGTATTGCACCTGGTACTGTGTTACTAGCACGATCTGTTAAGTCTTTATGCGTAATAACAATTTGCGAATCAGCCGGTAGATTGTTGATTGCGTAATTAGTTACTTCAATGTCTAGGCCTGCTGCGGCTACTTTTTTACGAAGTAAACCCGCCCCCATCGCACTTGAACCCATGCCCGCATCACACGCTACATATACCGCTTTTACATCGGCTAGATTCACGTTTGCTTCTGATGTTGCACCTTTAGAAGACGCTTTCATGTCTTTCATTTGTGCAGATGCTTTTTCTAGTGAATCTTCGTCATCACCACCTTGAGCTGAAGTCTTAAGTAGGATTGAAGCTACGATGAAAGACACAGCGGTTGAAGCAATAACTGAAAGTACGACACCTAGGTAAGAGCCTTTTGGCGTCATCAGTAGAACTGCGAAGATAGAACCTGGAGATGCTGGAGAGATAAGACCAGAGTCAAACATTACGTTAGTGAATACACCCGTCATACCACCTGCGATAACAGCAAGAATTAGACGTGGGTTCATTAGTACGTACGGGAAGTAAATCTCGTGGATACCACCTAGGAAGTGAATGATAGATGCACCGGCAGCAGACTGTTTCGCGCTACCTTTACCAAATACCATGTAAGCAAGTAGAAGACCAAAACCAGGACCTGGGTTAGCTTCAATTAGGAAGAAGATTGAACGACCAATCTCTTCAGATTGCTGGATACCTAGTGGAGAGAAGATACCGTGGTTAATTGCGTTGTTTAGGAAAAGGATTTTCGCAGGTTCAACAAAGATAGAAGCTAGAGGAAGAGCACCTGCTTCAACCATTGCGTTAACACCAGCAGCAAGTCCGCCAGATAGAATCTTAACCGCAGGACCAATCACGACAAACGCGATGATTGCGCAGATCATACCGATGATGCCAGCAGAGAAGTTGTTCACTAGCATTTCGAAACCGCTCTTCACTTTACCGTGAACAGCTTCATCGAATTTCTTAATTGCGATACCACCTAGAGGGCCGACAATCATTGCACCCATGAACATAGGGATATCTGTACCAACGATAACCCCCATTGTCGTGATGGCACCGACTACCGCACCGCGGTCACCACCAACCATTTTACCACCGGTGTAACCGATCAAAAGTGGCAGTAGATATGTGATCATAGGACCAACCATTGATGCTAACGTTTCGTTAGGCCACCAACCTGTTGGGATGAATAGTGCAGTAATGAAACCCCACGCAATGAATGCGCCGATGTTTGGCATTACCATATTGGATAAGAAACGACCAAAGTTTTGAACCTTAATCTTAGCTTCTGGTGATAACATAGGTAGAACCCCGTAATGTATTGGTTGGTCAAATGACCGAAAGTGTTTACTCAAAAGTCGATTAAAATGTATCACAACATTTCTAAAATGCACCTCGACCCAACTTTAGTGATGAACATCACACTCAAAAAACACTTTAGGGTTAACAAGGGCAATTTAGATCACAAAAACACCATGAATTAAAATTACAAAGACAAATTAGTGAGAATAGCTCCCATTTAGCGGTGATATGAATCACATTTTATTTTGTAATACTTAAAAATAAATAGTGACAGGAGTCACACTTAGTAAAAGATAGCATCTATAAACCATATAAACTGTATAAAAGAGCATCGCACCATGTATGAAAAACATGCACCCAGATGAATTAAACTGCTGATTACGTAATTTAATTACAGATTAAGCTACATTTTTCTAAAAATACAAAAGAGAGCAAACACTCATTAAAAACATAGACCAGTGAACTGCAGTTAGCATCAACAGTTGTGTTATTGTATTTCCCTATCCTATACAACAGCCCCTCAACATTAATCAGCAGTTCTACTGCTAATTGAGAAACAGACTATGCCAGACAAGATTTCCACATCAGCACTAGCCAAACAAAAAGGGATAGAAGCGAAGGCTCTATTCAGTGATTTGAAAACAGCTGGCTATATCGTGCGTTCACAGGAGCGTTGGGTACTCACAGAACGAGGCGAAAGCTTTGGTGGGGAATATGTCGAACATAAGAAGTTTGGTGTCTTTATTGTCTGGCCAGAAAAACTACTCATCGACCTAGATTCTTTCTCTGGAAAAACGCTAACGGCAACTCAACTAGGCAGTGCCTTTCAACTTAGCGCAAAAAAAATCAACCTGCTGCTCAGCGAGCTTGGTTGGATAACACGTGAAGAAGATGGTTGGCATGTCACCTCTACAGGCTTAAAAGCCGGTGGTGAGCAAAGGGAAGATAAAGCGACTCAAAACCTATTTGTGGTATGGCACGATTCGTTGGTTCGCAACAAACGTTTGAAGCAGTCTGTTGTCGAATTTCTAGGGCATGATGCTGAAAGCCACTCTACCGATGTCTCGTTTTCTAGCTTTCGTCAGAAATTTGAGGCGAAACACCGAACCTTAGACGGACATTATGTACGTTCAAAGGGAGAGCTGATCATCGATAACTGGCTTTATATGGCGGGAGTGGTTCATGCCTATGAACGTCCGCTCCCAATATCAAAAGAAGTAATGAGCGATTTCTACCTGCCAAGCGGCAAGGTATACATTCAGTTCTGGGGAACAGATTCAGGCCCTATAGAAGAAGACAAACGAAATGCGACCAAGAAAGTTTACCAAGAGCACGGTTTTAGCTTGATTGAACTTAACCCTGAAGATATCCCAAACCTCGACAGCGTACTTCCCTCTTTATTACGCCAATATGGAATCAAAGCTTACTAACTGGCTGATTTCCGAAAACCAACACACATCCAGATCACACTAATCAAATCATTATGGATATTTTTCACCATAGTAATTTGATGTGTTCGCTATTTTTCCCGAGTCATTCTTCTATTATCTTACACCCATCGACTTGAGCTACCCGATTTATTGGGGCATGTTCGATAGCCATTTAAGCGTTCGGTCTTTTAGAGGCTGACTGTTCTAGAAACGACTTCTATAGAGATATAGCCTAAATGCGTTATCCGTTTATTGTTGACGTTACCGAACATAAAACCCTACAACATTTATATTGATAGATATTAGGATTCAACATGACTCATCCAATCATTTCAGATCTAAACACTCGCTACACAGCTAAAAAATACGATGCAGAAAAGCGCATCTCTGCGGAAGACATGGAAGTAATCAAAGAAGCACTTCGTTTATCAGCTTCTTCTATCAACTCTCAGCCTTGGAAATTCATCATCATTGAGAGTGACGCAGCAAAACAACGCTTCCACAATACTTTCGAGAACATGTTCCAGTTTAACCAACCACATGCGAAAGAAGCGTCACATACGATCCTGTTTGCTCACGATCCTAAGTACACTAAAGAGAAATTCGCAAAGCGTGCTGACACCGAAGTAAGTTCTGGTCACCTACCCGCTGAAATGTATGAGCAATTCTTAGGTGCTTACGCATTCGCAGAAATGAACACAGACGAAACGGGTTTCAACGGTAACTGGACTAAGTCTCAAGTGTACATAGCACTAGGTAATACCATGCATACACTGGCTCGTCTTGGTATTGCATCAACACCGATGGAAGGCGTAGATGCCGCTATGATCGGCGAAGAGTTTGCTGACGAACTAGACGGTCACGTTGTTGATGTAGCGCTAGCTATCGGCTACCACAAGGACGGCGAAGACTACAACCACGGTAAACCAAAAGCGCGCCTAGCTCTTGATGAAGTGGTTACTACGTTATAACAGCTACTAAGCTATAAGAGTCACTACGCTGTAATAGCTAAAACAAACAAATCGCACTGCTTTATTTGGCCAGACTCTCGTCTGGCCTTTTTTATATACGAAACCAACCTAGCCTTCTACGATTAAAAGTTCACCGCAAGACCCACACATTGTCGTTGTTACCAAAGCCCTTATATACATATATTTATAATGTGATGAGGCCATATATCTTCCATTGTAAACTTTCAAGGCCGCTTTACTCACGTGAGACGGTGGCCATAACTCAAACACAATGACCGTTCAGAACCTCATAGATTCGATAACGGCTGAACGCTGAGGTTAACACGTACAATCTCTCAAAGGTCAGGCTCCGTGATTAATACGCACAAAAAAAGCCAGTCAACTGACTGGCTTTCTTGTATTCATCTTAGTGCGATTAGCTTATCGCATTTAGGCATAGACGAACATTAACCGATAAACGAGATGTACCCTTGCAGGATAATTAGGTTAACGATATCGATAAAGAAGGCACCAACGATTGGCACAACCATGAAGGCTTGTGGTGACGGGCCAAATCGGTTCACCAAAGAGCCCATATTCATTACCGCTGTTGGTGTTGCACCTAGGCCAAAACCACAGTGACCACCCGCCATAACCGCTGCATCATAGTTAGAACCCATTACTTTGAACGTCACAAAGTAAGAGAAGATACCTAACACCACAGCCTGAACCGCAAGGATAGCCAAGAACGGAATCGCAAGGTCAAAGATGTTCCACAGCTTCAGGCTCATTAACGCCATCGCTAAGAACAGTGACAATGACACCGTACCAAGAATATCAACCGTTTCGCTGTCCGTCTTATGCAGTTTAGTCACTTCAAAAACGTTAGTAATGAACACACCGATAAACAACGCGTAAACGAAGTCAGGAATCATCAACCAAGAAATTTCAAAAGTCGCTACCCACTGCTCTAAATATTTAGCACCCGTAATACAGATAAGAAGAATGAACAATACTTCAATCACCTTCTTCGCCGTCACTTTGTCTTCTTCATATTCGTTGTAAGTAACAAGTTCAGGAAAACGTTCGTGGGTTTGCGTGCCAGTGCCGTACTCAGATTCAAGCTGGTTCTTATCAATCAACTTTTGAGCGACGGGGCTACCGATAATACCACCGATAATCAAACCAAAGGTCGCTGAAGCCATCGCGATTTCTAGAGTATTCGCAATGCCAAACGTATCTGCAAAGGTTTGAGACCAAGCCGCGCCGGTGCCGTGACCGCCAGATAACGTGATAGAACCCGCGATCAAACCCATCAAGGGTTCAAGGCCTAGTGCCGTCGCAAGTGTTACGCCTACACCGTTTTGGATAATGATGTAAACCGAAGCCACCCCTAAGAATAGGAATACCTTAGCACCACCTTTCATCAGCTGTGTGTAGTTAGCCGCAAGGCCGACCGTTGCAAAGAACATCAGCATGAAGGTGTTCTGCAAGGGCAAAGAAAACTCAAGATCAAGGCCGTTAAAGTGCAGACCTGTAATAGCAAAAGCGACAATCAAGCCGCCGACAATGGGCTCTGGGATATTGTACTTTTTGAGAACAGGAAGCTTTGCATTGACGAAATGACCTAGAAACAAAACACTAATCGCGATTAGGAAGGATTCTAGTGGCCCAATTGAAATTAATTGATTCATATAACCTCTATTTTTTACGTTCTCATCTTCCTTAACGAGTCTAGTTTTATCTGTAATTATCTGTGCTGCTCTACCTATATTTATACAAACTGGAGAGAAATTGTAGATTCGAAAAGCGAACACATTACTGCGTTCACTTGGTGCCATGTTAGTGGCACGTTAACTTTTACAGGAGATCAAAGGATTTGTGACAACAATCACCTCTAAAAAGTTGAAAACGGCGTGAGTATTCTTGCCGCTGACTCCGCTTTTTTAATACCTAAAAAAGCAAAAAGGAGCTATTGCTAGCTCCTCTTTCATCACCATCGCTGGTAATTAGAATTTTTTCGGTGCGTAACCAGTCATAACCTCAATACGAAGCTCTTTACCGATCTTGGTCATTGGGTGAACAATCACGAGTCCTTTAACAGACTTCTTTAGTTTACCCATATCCGCTTGCTCAGCCTTAGTAATCTCACGCTTAAATGGCATATCAACCAGAGATTTACGCTCTTGGTTTACATCAAAGCTTTCTTTATGTTTCAGCTGAGCGATTTTCTTGGTTAGCTTCTTAATCTCATCTTCAAATTGACGAACAACAGGACGATCATTACGAGTTTTAGCAGCCGCTAACTTGTTGCGACACTTGTCTAGACGGTTGTTAATTTGTTGAAGTTCGTTTTTAACACTCATAATAATTTCCTAAGATTTAACAAGCCAATTCGGATTGGGGCGCGGATTATAGCACAAGGGTTCACTTGAACCGAAATTTATCTTAAACATCGCAACCTAAACGAATCATTTAAGGCCAACACAATAGGTCTAAAACAGAAACGCCCTTATTCTTTCGAGTAAACAATAAGGGCGAATGAGCATTTCCTAAGGAGCTGATTGACCCCATATTTTTTCGCGAAATTGAGGAATAAGTTGGCCAGCACCAAATTCATTCAGGTGATCGTCATCAACGTATGTTGGGTGATTGTTGATATCCCCTCGGCACTGCTGATCATCACAAAATATCGGTTCAGGGTCTATAAGAGTAACTCGACAGTTTTGGCTGATTTTTTCAAAAGATTTCGTAATCAATGCGGTTCTTTGTCGGTACTCTTCAAGAGGAATAGAAACCGAAATATCAGATTGATTTAGAATCGAATACTTATACATAGTTTTAGGTACATCTTTCTTAAGCTCAGGGATTGGCTTGACCAAATAAACAGGGTTAGATTGACTAAGCTCGCACATGGTCTTTTCAAAACTGGATAAGATTGAGTTCAGGTACTCTTCCGATCTGGTCTGAAACCTTTTGTCTCCTGCGATTAAACTGATCTGTACGTTCGCACTTTGCCATCCATCTTCATTCGAACCATATAGATAGCCACCCATTCTGTTAATGACAACAACAGGAACGTTAGGGTAATTAGTTTTAGCTTTAATTAACGATGCTGAGACAAAATCCCCACACTCTTCTGATAACTCACCACTTGAAAGCACTCTTTTGATACCTGAAATCGTCGGACATGCGCTTCTCGTCCAGTCGATGACCGATGTATCGTTAGGTGCTGACGCCTCAACACTTCTCACTATCGATGCGCCATGACTATCGCCTAAAACAATCGCGGATACGGGTCCTGAGCCATACTGACACTCAGGAGATGGTCCAAATTCGACGTGGCACTCTCCGCTTCGTGGATTCCGGTCATAGACACTTTGTGCAATGACTAGCTGTGTTTTATCCAGGCGCCAAAGTAATCCTTCACTTTCATAAATAACCTGCCCTATCAAGGCAATAAAGGAAGCAAGAATGAGAGGGTAATAGTTCAAAAAGAACTTACCGCCTTTGCGTGTCTCCTTAGGTCGGTAACTTTCAATGAACTTAAATGAAAGGATCCCCATCAATACCGATACCATTACTCCAACTATATTGTGAGTAATAGTGTTGCTCATGAGGTTCTTAATGAAAACACTAATAGGCCAATGCCAGAGATAAATTGAGTAGGAACATAACCCAACCCCTTGTATCAGCCGTGATTTATGAAAGGTAAAATTGAGGTCCAAATTCAAAAGCAGAATTATCGCGGTAGCAATGACCGGAATAAGCGTCACATGACTAGGCCAAAGTGTGCTGCTGTCGATCATGAAAGGAGATATAAACAGTGAGGCAATAGCAACTAACAGCAATAACTGAACATTGGATTTTTTGAATTCAATGGGCTCTCTTTTCAAAGCAACTACCGAACCTGCGAGCAGTTCCCATGCACGAGACGGTAATGTGTAATAAGAAGCCGAACTCCCCAAATACGCATAGTTATAAGCTAGACTTCCTATTAGAGTCGTTCCAATAGCAACGGCTGCACCTTTAGCTCCGAATAACTTGTAGGTCGCCATTAAAACGAGAGGATATAATACATAGAATTGCCATTCTACGGATAAAGACCAAGTGTGAAGCAACCACTTGCTTTGCGCGGCCACATCAAAGTATCCCGACTCTTTTAAATAGGTATGGTTAGAAACAAACCCGACACTGGTGAGAATATGCTTACCTAGTTTTCTTAACGCCCAAGGGTCTAGGTAAATAATGCCAACGAGTAACACAACAAGGCACATGACCGCTAAAGCAGGAATAATGCGTTTTGCCCTCGCTAAGTAAAAGCCCTTTAATAAGAAGGTATTAGTTTCCAAACTCGACATGATAATCTTTGTCATCAGGAAGCCTGAAATGACAAAAAACACATCCACACCTAAAAAGCCGCCAGTGATAAAACCCGGGAAAAAATGGAAAATGACGACGATTGAGACAGCTAATGCACGTAATGCATTGATGTCATACCTGAAATTTTTATTCATTATTTATTCGTTATAACCTTAAATCAATAAACGGCCTAAAACTACCCACAATGAAATTGGCGTAATATACCGGTTTCATTACGCTTCTGTTCTCACTTGTAGTTTTAGTAGTACTCCAATAAACACAAAGTACATGACAGCTAAATCACCATTCCTGAAAGGTGAATCGAATAGACACATGAAAGAAAAATAAACAACCGGTAACAATACAATAGGCGATAGCTTGTATCTAGAATTAAACAAAGGGTACATCAAACTAAGCATGAGAAGGGCAATGCCTACCAAGCCAGATGACGCTGCTTTATCAATATAATTGTTATGCAGGTGTGCATTAACGATAAACCTCTTTCCCGAATTTGTTGGAGTAAATGAGAGTTTATCTAATTGCGCTTCTTTATCGCCTCCAATGCCGAGCAAGGGGCTATCCACAAAGAAGTCGAACCCTGCTTGATACATTTGTAATCTTAAGCCTATGGAAGTATCCATGTTGCCTTGTGATATCTCATGGTACTCATGCAAGCTATAGTCAATACGTTCACTTACCACGTCATATTTCGACATCAAAAACACAGAAAAAACGACCATGGCACTACTACCAAGCAGCGTCTTGTACTGGCGATTCTTTATCATCATTTTGAATAGGACAACTAAACCAATAATAATAACGGCTAGTAGAGGTCCTCTTGAGCCCACCAAAAACATGGATAGAAAGCCTATAAATGCCAAGATAGCTATTGCTTGGGGCATTTTCCCTTCATATGAAATACTGCCAAGTGCGAGCAACAAAACAACAGCGAAGCCCTGTATTGAAGCAAAAATTAGAGCATTAGACGTCAAGCTCCCCCGATCCCCAGAGAGAAAAAAGATATAGTAAGCAACAAGGACAGTTGTACTGACAACAGAAGTGAAACATAAGTTCTGTATATCTGATAACTTAACAAAGCCATTTCGATAAAAAAGGAAAAATACCAAGCCAATCAAAGTTGCCCGCAACTCTTGACTGCTGAAACCATGCAACTCATAAGAGACAACAGCAAAAACAGAGAGCAAGAGCAGTATCCACACCCAGCCATCTTCAAACCAGTCATGCTTCTCCTTGTTTTTTCGGTACAAAAAAGCACAACAGACCGCAATCAATAAAGTGATACCCGCAAGTGGCTTACTCCCCTGACCTAGCCACACCTGAACGGTAACAATCCAAAACAAAGGCAGTGTAATGAGTATCTTTTGAATTAAATTCGTGTTGATTCTAACCATAACTAATCTAAAAATGCTGAGAAGAGTTGCACTCTAAAACAAACTTGCCACTGTCGCAAACGAACTGTAGTGACATACAGCGGAAAACAAAGAAACTCGTCCCTTTAGGGCATTGTCCATGAATCATTTACCTATAATTCATATGTCCAAACTCAGTCCATCTAACGGCTCTAGCACTTACAAAAAGAGCCACACGAATTGATCGAACACCACCCTCCCCGCGTATATCTCCTCGGATTACATTTGAACTAAGGAGCGCTATGTGCCTAATACACCTAGGAAGACCACACGGCCAAAAGCCGAATCAGAAACACCCGTAGAGTCTTCTCTAGAACTCGCTGTGTTTCCCCTTCCCATATTCCTGTTACCTGGAGGGAGACAGAGACTGCGCATTTTCGAGCCCAAATACCTTGCGATGGTTGCACACGCAGCGCAGGGCGATGGCTTTATCATTGCGACTCAAGACAACACCAGCTCCGAACGCCTGAGTTCTTGGGGGACAAAAGTGTCTATTGTCGATTTCAATATGTCCGATGACCAAATTCTGGAAATCGATGTTGAAGGCGAACAGTTGGTGCAACTTCACTCGTCCTTTCGCGACACAGATGATTTAATAAAAAGTGATTTCCGCCCTTTACCTCACTGGCCACAGCACAGCTATAAGGTGCCGAACGTGGTGACTGCGTTTCTTGTCGAGTTGTTTCGAGAACACGATTCAATCAGAGCGCTCTACCCCACACCTAATTTTGAAAGCCCTCAATGGATCTGTGCTCGACTACTCGAAATGATGCCTATCCCATTGGAAAAGAAAACAGAGTTCACCGAACCCGCTAGCTTTCCTTCTTTAGTTCCTTTTTTGAATCAAATCATTACAGGGCAATAAGCTCTTTTATTCACTATAGTTTTGTATAATATAAATTATTTAAATTAGAAGTGATCCCTCTCCGCCTTCACCACGTAATGTTAGACAAATTCGAACAACGGTAATTTGCTATGCAAGTGGAAAGTAGACGTTTGGGGATAGGTAAGGAGCACATCATTATTCCCGATAATAATTCACCTACCAACAACAAAGTTCCTACAGAGCTCTCAAGCTGGTTGATTTCGGTTGGTACAGATCGAGACAAGCAGGCATTTACCTGTTTGTTCAAGTTCTTTGCTCCCAAGATAAAGCGTTTCGGAGTTAGCAAGTTAGGCGGTGAAGCTGCTGCGAATGAGCTGGTTCAAGACACCATGACTAACGTTTGGAAGAAAGCCCATCTTTATAATGCAGATAAGGGCGCTGCGACGACTTGGGTCTACACCGTGATGCGAAATGCCGCTTTTGATATGTTGCGTAAGGTCAAAGCCAAAGCGGAACAGACTATCGCAGACGACATCTGGCCTATCGACGCGATGGTTGCAGAATCTCAAAGCGAGGAACTACCGTTTGGTGATCATTTGATGAGCCGACACGTAATGACTCAAATAGACAAGCTGCCTCTGGCTCAGAAAACCATCGTCAAAGGGGTCTATTTTCAAGAACTCTCTCAAGAGCAACTTGCACAACAACTTGGCGTCCCACTTGGAACGGTGAAATCACGTCTAAGACTCGCTTTAGCCAAACTTAAAGTTCACATGGGGGAACAAAGCCATGATTAAACATCACCCGAACGAAGCAATGTTGAAAGACTTTGTTGACGGCACGCTTGCTGACTCAGTGTCACTAATTGTTTCTAGCCATGTTGAGCTTTGCGAACACTGTCAAAAACAAGTAAGCATGTTGACAGCGCAAGCCGCTGACTCAGTCTTTGAAAGCGATACATCTGCCTTTGAAAAGGACACAGCTGGGCTAAAACTGTCTAACAGCGAAATTGATGCGTTCCTAGCCGACGAAGAATTTGATTTTGATGCTATTGATCATATCACAGCTGATTTGTCTCAGGCTGTCGAAGTCGCTGTTGAAGCGCAACAAGAGACTGTATCCAACACAACCTTCACGATTCCTCGCGCACTCAATTCAGTCGAAAGAAAAGACTGGTTGAACTTGGGCAAGATCTCTCGCGCACGTCTCGACTTCGATGACGAAGCTCACCACACGAGTTTGTTGCACATTGACAAAGATGGACAAGTGCCTTGCCACACTCACAAAGGCTTCGAAATCACCCTTCTTTTAGAAGGCAGCTTTGAAGATGAAATGGGTGTCTACAACAAAGGCGATTTCATCTGGTTGGATGGTAATCACACGCACCAACCTGCGACCAAAGAAGGTTGTGTGTGCTTGACCGTTTCAAGCGATGCGCTCTACTTCACAAAAGGCGTAAGTCAACTATTCAATCCACTTGGAAAATATATCTATTAATCCAGTTGCACGCTATAAATATACAGGATGGCATGATGCTATCCTGTATATCGTCAATACAGCTGAATAAAAACATCTACGGTGTAAAAATTAAAAACACACCCAGCTCTATAAGTATGATTAGCAATGTTGAAATATAAGAAAGTGCTCAGAGCAAGAGCAAAGGAGTTGGCCAATGGAAAAAAAAATTAAAATAGGTATCAGTGCATGTGTCGCTGGACATAAAGTACGTTTCGATACAGGTCATAAACGCTCTCGTTTTTGTACAGACGACCTAGCAGACTACGTGGAATTAGAACCTGTTTGCCCAGAAATGGCTATTGGCCTTCCAACCCCTCGTCCAACCATTCGCCAAACAAGAATGCTGGATGACATTATCCATGTATCTCGCCCAGACGGGTCAGGTGACGTGACCAACAAACTGATCGAGTTCGGTCAAAACTACTCAAAGAACAACCAACACATTGCTGGATTTATTGTGTGTCAGAAGAGTCCCACTTGTGGCATGGAGCGTGTGAAGGTGTACCACCACCATGGTCGCGGCTCTGAATCAACAGGTGTGGGTATGTTCACCCAGCAGATAATGGACGGTAATCCGCTGCTTCCCGTTGAAGAAAATGGTCGTCTTAACGATCCTATTCTGCGTGAGAACTTCATGACTCGAGTGTTCACTTACCAGAAGTGGCTAGACCTTGTTGACGAAGGAATTACGAAGCACAAACTGATTCAATTCCACAGCGTTCACAAGTACTTAGTGATGTGCCACCACGTAGAAGGTTATAAACGATTGGGTAAGCTGTTAGCGGGAAATGATCTCGACATTAACGAGCTTGCAGATCAGTACATCGAAGGTTTGATGACAGCGTTATCACACCATGCGAATCGTGGTAGCCATGCTAATACTTTGCACCACTTACAAGGTTATTTCAAAAAACAATTAAGTAGCGCTCACAAACAAGAGTTGACCAAACAAATTGCAGCTTTTCGAGAAGGTGTTATTCCCCTGTTAGTGCCGTTGACACTGATCAACCACTACTTAATGGAGTACCCGAACGAGTACTTGGAATCCCAGGTTTACCTCAACCCCCACCCACAAGAACTTAAGCTGAGATACGGATATTGAGCGACATTCTATGGATACGACGAGACCTGCGGATTCACGATAACCCGGCTCTCGTCTCTGCAGTTGAAAACGGCGTCTCTATCGCCGTTTTTATTTCAACTCCGCAGCAATGGCAACAACACCACCTTGCTCCAATAAAAGCAGATTTCATTTACCGACACCTCAAGCAGCTCGAATCACAGCTCGCGGAATTCGGTATCACTTTGCTGCACCTAAAAGCCACAGATTTTAACGACCAAGCCACAAAGCTTATCGACTTGTGCAAACAGCTCGATTCTCAGTCTGTTTACACCAATTCAGAGCCGGAAGTGGATGAGCAAGTTCGCGACCAACAACTCATCTCACGCGGTGTGAACCTCCAAATAAGCCACTGCGACGTGATGCTGCCATTGGGTAGCGTACTTAACCAGCAAGGCGAGATGTTCAAGGTATTCACTCCTTTCAAAAACGCTTGGTTAAAACAGGTTCAAGCTAAAGGCATCGAGTGCAGTCATGCTCCGGTGATACCAGCTGAAAGCCCTGATGACCAATGCTTAAAAACGCAGTTACCTGACAGCCTTTCAGCCTATCGACTTGCCGATGATTACGACTTCGATTTCCCTCGTGTTGATTCAAGTCGCTGGCCAATGAGCGAAAATGTGCTAAGCAGCGTGATCCCCAACTTCTTGGCTAACAAAGTCAATGATTATGCACACCTGAGAGACATCCCTTCGGTAAAAGGGACATCTGGACTGTCACCTTACTTGACGATCGGTGCAGTGAGCCCAAGATGGTTAGCGATTCAATTGATTCAGCAACAACCTGATCTGCTATTTGACTCGCAATTACCTGCCTTTTCTTGGCTTAATGAATTGATTTGGCGGGATTTTTATAAGCATTTAATGTTTCATCATCCTAAACTGGTTAAAGGCGCTAACTTTCAACAAAAGTACAATGGCTTAGATTGGTACCAGGATCACCCAAGCTTCAAAGCTTGGTGTGAAGGAAAAACCGGCTATCCGCTAGTTGATGCTGCCATGCGCCAATTGGTTGATACAGGTTGGATGCACAACAGACTAAGAATGGTGGTGGCGAGCTTCCTGACCAAACACCTGCTGATTGACTGGCGTTGGGGCGAGCGATTCTTTATGACGCACCTTATCGATGGCGATTTCAGCGCTAACAATGGTGGTTGGCAGTGGGCTTCAAGTACTGGCTGTGATGCTCAACCTTACTTCCGAATTTTCAATCCAATCACCCAGAGTGAAAAGTTTGATCCGGAAGGAATTTTTATTCGTAAGTACATACCAGAGCTGCAAAATATTCCTGACAAGCATGTGCATTTTCCACATAATTACATTGCAAAAAACGGAATTAACAGCGAATACTGGCAACCCATCGTAGAACACAAAGAAGCACGATTGAGAGCCTTAGCCTTTTTCAAATAATTAGAGTGAATATTATGGATAACTCTCTATGGCTTGATAATTTTCTCAACATGTATCGAGAGCTCGGAACCGACAAATTCGACGTGCTAAAGACGGTTTATCACCCTGATATCGAATTCCAAGATCCGCTGCATCATGTCAGCGGAATTGCTGCGCTAACTCATTACTTCGAAAACATCTACACACAAGTGACTAGCTGTGATTTCCACATCGAGCATGTTTTTGAAGCCGATGGTGAAGCCGCGGTGTATTGGACGATGCGATTCGCTCACAAGCAACTGAATGGCCAAAAGCCTATCGAAGTTCAAGGACACAGCCGTATCAAAATGCTCGATGACCAAGTGATCTATCACAGAGACTACCTCGACGTCGGTTCTATGTTGTACGAGCACATTCCGGTATTGGGCTGCGCAATCAAATCCATCAAAAAAAGAGCGAGCCGATAATGCGTATTATGATCACAGGCGCGACCTCTGGTATCGGCCAATCACTGACACTCAATTATGCTCAACAAGGGCATCAGGTGATTGCCTGTGGCCGTAACCCAGACAAACTACAAGCCTTAGTCGATTCTCACGAGACAGATTTATCTCACTCGTCGATAGAGTCACTTTGCTTTGACCTAACCGATTACCACAACTTCCCCGAGCTAGACCAAAACCAGCAGCTCGACCTGCTGATTTTAAACGCGGGGGATTGTGAGTACATCGACGACCCATTGAATTTTGATGCAGAGCTTTTCGAGCGCGTCATCAACATCAATCTAATCTCAATTGGCTACGCCTTAAAAGCGTGGCTCAAAAATATCAAACCCGGCGGTCGCTTGGTTTTGGTAAGTTCAAGCGCCAGCTTTTTGCCTTTGCCTAGAGCCGAGGCTTATGGTGCTTCAAAGGCGGCACTCACATATTTAGGTAGAACGCTTTCGGTTGACTTAGCACAGCACGATATCCATGTCTCAATTGTGCACCCTGGCTTTGTAGAAACACCATTAACCGAGCGAAATACATTCTCTATGCCTATGATTATTAGTAGTGAGGCCGCAACTCAGCGAATCGTAAACGGTATTGCTCAAGGGAAGAGTGAGATCGATTTCCCAAGACGATTCATCATGTTAATGAAGCTATTAAGAATGCTTCCAACTTCAGTTTGGCAAAAACTCGCTTCAAGGATGGTATAACAATGAAGAAAATCGCCATTATTGGTTCAGGCATCTCTGGACTCACTTGCGCGCATATATTAGATAAGCACCACGACGTAACAGTATTCGAAAAAAATGATTACGTTGGGGGGCACACCGCCACCGTTGATATTGAACATCAAGGCTCGGCGTTTTCTATCGACACAGGCTTTATCGTATTCAACGATCGAACCTATCCAAATTTCAACCAACTCCTCGAGCAACTGGGCGTCGAAAGGCAACCCACCGAGATGAGTTTCAGCGTTCACAACACCACCACTAAGTTTGAATACAACGGCCACAGCATTAATTCGTTGTTCGCTCAGAGGAGCAACATCTTCAAACCTCAATTCTGGTCTTTGGTTTCTGACATTCTCAAGTTCAACAAACTGTGTAAGGCTCAGTTTGAAAGCAATGAGTTTACTCCAGACGTTACCCTTGGCAGTTTCTTGCGTGATAACCAATTTTCTGACTTCTTTAGTCAGCACTACATTCTGCCGATGGGTGCCGCTATTTGGTCGACAAGCTTAGAAGAGATGGAAGAGTTTGAGCTCAAGTTCTTTATCCAGTTCTTCTATAACCATGGCCTACTCGATATTGCTAACCGCCCGCAGTGGTATGTGATTCCTAAAGGGTCTCGCTCTTATGTTGAGATCATCCTTTCGCGTTTGAACAAACCAGTCGCGTTGAACACATCGATCAAACAGGTCACCCGCCAAGAGACTGGCATTACCATTGAATTTGAAGATGGCGGTACACAAGACTTCGATGACGTGATATTCGCTTGTCACTCAGACCAAGCCCTGCAGCTACTGGGTGACGCAACTGAACAAGAGCAACAGGTACTAGGCGAGATCCCTTACAGCCGCAATGAAGTGGTTCTGCACACAGACACCAACCTGCTACCAGACAGAAAACTAGCGTGGGCGAGCTGGAACTACATGCTCGATGGCAATAGTAAACGACCAGCTTGTGTTACGTACAACATGAACATTCTGCAAGGTATCGAAAGCCAAGACACCTTCTGCGTGACCTTGAATCAGAGTGAAGCGATTGCTCCAGAGAAAATCATTCGAAGCTTTGTGTATCACCACCCTGTTCTGAATTCGAACACGGTGAACGCACAGCAGCAACGTGAAAAAATCTGCGGCCAAAACAAGACCCACTTTGCAGGCGCTTATTGGTACAACGGATTCCATGAAGATGGCGTCCACAGTGCACTCGATGTGACTAAACGCTTCGGCCTAGATTTGAGTACGAGTTCAACACTATGAACACGCACACCATGACACCCGACATGGGAATTGCATCCGAAAAGAGTGAAGAGCTCAGCGGCATTTACTGGGGTAACGTACGCCACCGCCGCTTTGGCGATATTACTCATGAATTTAGCTACCAGTTGTACATGATGGGATTAGATCTCGATGAAATCCCTCAAACAACCACTCGCAGTCGCTTATTCGGTACTCAATGGTATAACCCGATTCGCTTTGTCGAATCGGATTATCTCGCTGAAAAAAAAGAAAATTTCACGACTGATGAACCTAAATCACTAAAGCAACGTATAGCTTCCAAAGTACAACAACTTGGTGGGGTTTGGTCTGATTCAAACCGCGTCATAATGTTGGCTCAGTGTCGTTGTTTAGGGGTTTATTTCAGCCCAATCAACTGTTTTTTCTGTTACGACGAGACTGGTGATTGTCGCTACATGTTGGCTGAAGTGAGTAACACGCCTTGGCGAGAAAGACACTATTATCTCATCGACATGCACAAAGAGTTGAAAGTTAAAAAAGAGTTTCACGTTTCACCGTTCATGGATTTAGACATGAACTACTTGTGGAAAATAAAACCACCAACGAAACGGACTTTAGTACACATCGAAAGTCATCGTAGCGACAAGATTTTTGATGCGACACTAGCACTCTCAAAGCAGTCGGTAACAAAAGTAAACATTAGGAAAACGGTACTGCGGATCCCAGCAATGACAATCAAAGTTGTAATGGGTATCTATTTTCAGGCTCTCAAATTATTTCTGAAAAAAGTACCGTTTGTGGCGCATCCAGACTCAGCGTCTAAAACGCCTTAAAGGTATATAAATTGAAGGCTTGGGTTGGCTTAACGAGACCAACAGTTCAACCCTCAGCCAGTAAAACTAAATTTAAAACAATTTCTCAGCGAGGTTTCCATGGAACAGCTTGCCAAACAAAACAACGTAGAACAACAAGCTAAAGCCGTTGCTGTTTCAAGCAACTGCAAATATCGAGCTCTGATTTTCAAGGTTCTAGAACGTCTGCAATTCGCAAAACTCGAAGTGATAGAACGAGACCAACATTCGGTGTTTGGAGACAGAGAAGCGACCTTAAGCGCTCAAATTGTTATCCATGATGCGAGCTTTTATCGAGATGTTGTGATGAGCGGCAGTATTGGTGCATCTGAGGCCTACATTGATGGAAAATGGACCAGCCCAGATCTTACCAAAGTGATTCAAATCATGGCTCGAAATCAAGCACAATTAGACGAGCTTGATGATAAAACACAATGGATATCTCGCATCAAAAACCTTTTATTGCGACGTAAGAATGCCAATACCGAGCAAGGGTCTAAACGCAACATTTTAGCTCACTACGACATCGGTAACGAACTGTACGAGCGATTCCTAGACAGCTCAATGCAATACTCATCGGCTATCTACAGCGAAGACGCGTTAACCCTTTCTCAAGCACAACAAAACAAGATGAAAACCATCTGTGAGCGTTTAGAACTGTCTGAATCAGATAACGTGGTTGAGATAGGCACTGGCTGGGGCGGATTAGCGATATTTATGGCTCAGCACTACGGCTGCCACGTTACGACCACGACCATTTCAGACGCTCAGCACGAGTTGGCAGAACAGCGAGTCAAAGCGCTCGGCTTAACCGAAAAAATCACCCTACTGAAAGAGGATTATCGCAACCTCACTGGTGAGTATGACAAGTTGGTCTCTATCGAGATGATAGAAGCGGTTGGGCACGAGTATCTACAAACCTTCTTTGAAAAGTGCTCTTCTCTGTTGAAGCCTTCAGGAAAAATGCTGATTCAAGCGATTACCATTGCCGACAGTCGTTATGATAAATACCGTAAAGGCGTCGACTTTATTCAGAAGTACATATTCCCCGGTGGTTGTTTACCTTCGGTAGCCGTGATGACTCAACATCTTGCGACCAGCACCGACCTTGTCGTCCAAGAAATTGATGACATTGGCCTGCACTATGCTCGAACGCTTAATGATTGGAACATCGCCTTTGAAAACAGCTGGGAAGAACTCGAATCATTGGGCTATTCAGAAGAGTTTAAACGCCTTTGGGTCTTCTACTTCTGTTACTGCGAAGGGGCATTCCTAGAGCGCGTGATCAGCACTCATCACCTTGTCGCAAGAAAACCTCGTTACTTTGGAGCAAAAGATGAAACGGTTTTGGATTATTAATCTCGTTCTGTTTCAAGCGACCTGGGTTTGCAGCGCATTCTTTACCGCGCAAGCCCCGTTCGTTACGCCACTGATCGTGGTGCTTCACTTCATTCTCTCTCCAACTCGCAGTAGCGACTTGAAAATACTCGTCTTATTACCATTGGGGCTATTGCTTGATAGCCTCATGCTTCACTTCGGCGTGTTTACCGTCGACTCTGATATTGCTAACCAATCTTGGTTCCCAGTTTGGCTCATTTGCCTGTGGATCATGTTCTTAATCAGTTTCAATCACAGTCTGAATTGGCTTTTAAAATGCTCAAAAGTGATCTTGTTTGTCATAGGGTTCGTAGCAGGTACTAGTAGTTATTGGGGAGGCATCAAAGCAGGCGCCCTTCTTACTACCTGGCCAGATGCATCGGTGCTCGCTGCCCTTGCAATAAGTTGGGGGATTTTGTTGCCCTTACTGGTGGCCGCTTACTCCAACTTAGTACAACCCAAAATGGCAACAACGAGGTGACTTATGGCTTATTCACGCAACCCGACACAAACGTTCAAATCTGAGCGAGGTATTGTTCGCACTCATCAGCAAGCAAAAAACACACTTCTAAGCTTTATTACTCTCTCGATGATTTTTGCTGCGTTGTTATTTGCCGGAAACGCCAAAGCCTCTGCTGTCGATGATTTAAGCAAACGTGGCCAAGGCGAAATGAGTTATCTGTTCTGGACTCTCTACTCCGCTGAATTCTACGCGACTCCAACCAACTCTGAACGAGCCTTAAAGCTTGAATATTACCGCTCTATCGATAGCAAAGACCTCGTAGACGCTACCGAAGATCAGTGGAACAAGCTTGGCTACTCTAACAGCAACATTCAACGTTGGTTGAAACCCTTGTACTCGATGTGGCCAAACGTAGAAGCAGGAAACACGCTCACCATTCGTGTCGCTGAAGACAACGTAAGTCGCTTCTATTTCGATGAACAACCGATCGGCACCATCCAAGACAAGCAATTTGGTGAAGCCTTTCTAGCGATTTGGTTATCTGAAAACACATCCGAGCCCGGCCTTCGCAAACAACTATTAGGTTTAAATAAATGAGTCCAAAAACAAAAATAATAAAATTCGCTCTGGCACTGCTTTCTCTCACTTGGTTAGCGGGTTGTGGCTCGGCAAGTTTAGATAACCACGTAGACACCACTCCCGAACTCAAACTTGAAACCTTCTTCAATGGCGAGTTAATGGCCTACGGCATCGTGCTCGACCGTTCTGGCAATTTACTGCGACGTTTTGACGCCAAGCTAATCGCCACGTGGGACGGTGACAATGGAGAGATCAAAGAGTGGTTCTCCTTTGCTGATGGTGAGCGTTCAACTCGCGTTTGGAACCTCATCAAAACCGGTGACAATACCTACACAGGCACCGCCAACGATGTCGTTGGCACGGCATATGGAGAGACCCAAGGTTCAGCGCTTTACTGGAAATACGATTTAGAAATCGAAGTAGACGGTAGCACCTATGAAGTAGTGCTTGATGATTGGATGTTCTTGATGGACGACAAACGCCTGTTTAACAAAACCGAGATGTCTAAGTTCGGCTTTAAAGTTGGTGAAGTGATTTTGTATATCGAGAAACTTTAATTAACTGTCGTTTCTGATTCTCATATCCATCAGCGATCACCTCTACACCAAAAGACAATCTCAGCCCGCAAACAATCTCAACCCACAACAGAAAATTGTGGGTTGTTCTGTTTAATCCCTCGAATAGCATACCTGTATGCTCAAGCCTTTGTGCTAAGATGCGCCACCAGCATACAAATGGGCTAAACTCAGTTGAGCGAACGTGATACACAGTTCCACCAATTATGAGCACTTCCCCATTGGTTTCGCTAAGCGTAGATCCCCTACCATGAATAATTGAAAAGGCTTTAAAGCATGAGCAAGTTGACCTCAGCGGAGCGTAAAGCTCGCGACAATGAACGTTTCTCACAACGTGTAAACGACCGCAGAGAAAAAGGCGAAGACGTAGTTGCTTACGCACTGACCAACAAAAAAGCTGTAAAATTCCTGACTAAGTCAGAGAAAAAACGTTTCAACGAAACAAGAGCAACTCTTCAAGAAGAGAAGCGAGTAAAAGAACAAGAAGAGCTTAACCGAATCGAAGACGCGTTCACGACTAAACAGTTCGACGACGAATAATCACGTTTGATTACTCAAAAGCGCTGCTCTGCTTAGAAAACCTAAGTAAGCGTGATCTTTAATTATTATGTCTGGGTGAGCACGAAAGTGTGCGACAATGCTCGGCGTAAATTCATATTCAAGGTTTATTATGAAACTTCTAGTTCGTAACCTATCGCGCTCTACTGCAGAGCAAGACATCCGTGTTCTATTTTCTGAGTTCGGCTCAGTAAAAGAGTGCAGCCTAGTTTTAGACCAAGAAACTGGCGAATCTAAAGGCTTTGCTTTTGTTGAAATGCCAGAGCACGAAGAAGCTAAAGCGGCACTAAACAAGCTGAACTTGTCAAAGCTTGGCAAAAACACGATTCGTGTAAAAGTAGCGAACTCTTAATCGAGCCACGCTTCATAAGCCACGTGGCTTAGCTTAATGCAGCACAGATGATAAAGCCCGTAACGATATGACGTTTTCCAGCGCAATATCGTTACGGGCTTTTTGCTGCTCGCGATTCTCTTATCACAACACGATCGATTTACTTAAAGCTCGCGCTTATAACCCTTCATGTTCATCAATCGCACGCCTTGCTTCTGCCATTGAACATCCAGATTCCATCACCAGCTGAGCGACCGTCATCGAGGGCGTAGCGGCTAACAACGATGCTAAACACACCACAGGTTTAGGCAGTACTTTGTCTATCGCAATGGCGATCCAACCGTCTTTTTCGTGAGTGAGCAGGGTTTTAAATTCAATCAGTTGATGTTCTTGAGCGACCAATAACCAATTGCGCGAACGACGAACTCGTTTCAACTGACATCCACATTCTGCAGCATGCGCCATCACTTGGCTTTTATCACTCACACGATGTACAAAACTATTCAGTGGGACGCTAAACATAACTCTCTGCTAACCAATCTATTCCTACCATTCAAGAGATCGCTACCTATCTCTCAGTACTTTCTAACTGTTACTCAATAAAACCGTACGTAGGATTACACAGACATAAAAAAACCGCCAGTGATGCACTAAGCAGCCTCGCGGTTTTTCGATGTTAACGTGTGTTGTTTACGCTTTAGTTTCTACCACAATTTCAGTCTTGACCGAGTTCGCGATAAAGCAGTTTTTGTGCGCCAAATGATGCAGTTTGTCGAGTTGTTTGGCTGTTGGTATCTTAGATCCGGAGAACACAATATCAGGTCGCAGAGTCACCTTAGTGACAGACGAGCGGCCTGATTCATCTTCTTCCAGCACACCAATCGCATCATCTACATAAGATTCAATTACGTACTTCTGTTTAGCTGCGATGCCCAAAAAGGTCAGCATGTGACAGCTAGAAAGTGCCGCAATAAAGGCTTCTTCTGGGTCAACATTCGCTTCTACCGAAAACGGCAGTGGCACAACATGAGGTGACGACGAGGCAGGCACAGTGACACCACCATCGAACTCCCATGTGTGGCCGCGGCTGTATTGATTGTCGCTAAAGGCTTCATCTTTCGCTTTTTGCCAACGAATGACCGCACCATATTCAGACATAAACACTTCCTTTTTAATACCTAATAAATTAACGATCAGCGGGGTGATTGACACCATCGTTGGTGACCACTTCACCAATATCAAAAGGATTCACCCCTTCCAAGCAACCGATATTAAAACCATATTCATTTGGGCTTGAGCGGCGTTGGTGATGGGTATAGATGCCGCAGTTTGAGCAGAAGTAATGCTTCGCGGTGTTGGTGTTGAATTGATAAAGCTTAAGATGCTCAGCGCCTTTCAAAACCTTAATACCATCCAACGCCACAGAACCTACAATAGCCCCTCTACGACGGCAGATAGAACAGTCACAACGGCGTGGCTTTTCTATTCCGTTAGGTAGGCTGAGTTCTAACTCAACTGCACCACAATGGCAGGTTGCCTTGTGAAAAGGTTTGATAACCGTGTTACCGACGACTTTCATTGTTCTCTCCAATCACGTCCTTGTAGTCAAACTATCTTAACGAGAGCGATTTACGTTGTCCGTAACCAAGCTTTGAATTTAGCGCTTTTAGAACAATCTACTTATCCATAAAATCTTCAATAGTTCTCAGTTTAACAACGACATCGCCCTACATTAATAATCGTTAATCTAAGCACAACCGATCCTTAATCCTTATGCAAGTAAGCTCTACCTATCAATAAAAATAGAGAGAGAAAAAACGTGAACATACTTGGATACTTACAAAAAATTGGTAAGGCACTGATGGTGCCGATCGCCGTACTGCCTGCCGGTGGTTTGATGCTAGGGTTGGGTTATGCCCTCGACCCATCAGGTTGGGGAGCTAACAGTGCTTTAGCAACCATACTGGTATACGGTGGTAAGGGCATTATGGATAACCAAGCGTGGTTATTCGCGGTTGGTGTCGCTTATGGTTTAGCGAAAGACAATAACGGCGCTGCTGCTCTATCTGGCCTATTAGGTCTGCTCATAGTGGAAATGATCGCGGGTAACGTGAATGTTATCTCACAAATCACTGGTGTTCCTGTTGACCAAATGGGCGCATCTGAACTTATCGCTTCCAATGCAGCGGTGAGTGCGTTCACCGGTATCATGATAGGTATTGTCGCCGCCACTCTATATAACCGATTCCACACCATAAAACTGCCTGCGGCTCTCGGATTTTTTGGTGGTAAGCGTTTCGTTCCAATCATCACTTCTCTGGCCGCGATTAGTATCAGCTTAGTCATGGTTTATGTATGGCCTGTCGTCTACGGAGCACTGGTTGAGTTCGGCATCTCTATTTCTGAAATGGGTGCGACAGGCGCTGGCCTCTATGGTTTCTTTAATCGCTTACTTATTCCTGTTGGCTTGCACCACGCACTCAACCAAGTTTTCCTATTCGATTTAGTGGGCATCAATGACATTTCTAAATTCTGGTCGGGCACCGGTGAACTCGGTGTAACAGGTATTTATCAAGGTGGCTTCTTCCCTGTTATGGGTTATGGCTTACCAGCGGCATGTTTAGCGATGTACCACTGTGCTAAACCAGAAAACAAAAAGAAAGTCGGCGGTATTCTAGGTGCTTCCGCATTAACCGCTATCTTAACCGGCGTAACAGAACCGATTGAGTTTGCCTTCATGTTTGTAGCACCTGTGCTTTATGTTATTCATGCACTTCTTGCCGCTATGTCGCTATACATTGCCGCCAGCATGCAGTGGATCGCTGGCTTTACCTTCAGTGGTGGCTTGATTGACTTCGTGTTGTCTTACAATCTTCCGCTCGCAGTAAAACCTTACATGTTGATACTTCAAGGTCTGTTCTTTGCGACGATTTACTACTCAATATTCCGCTTCGCCATCCTAAAGTTCGATTTAAAAACACCGGGACGTGAAGATGTAGACGTAGCAGAAGTAAACCAAGCTTCATCGAATGAGAAAGCGGCGCAATACTTAAAAGCGCTAGGGGGGCATGCCAACCTAACCAGTATTGATTCATGCATCACAAGACTGCGTTTAACACTTAAAGACATCAGTATTGTTGATGAAGCGACACTGAAAGCGATTGGCGCAATGGGCGTGGTAAAGATTGGGGCTAACAACCTTCAGGTTATTATTGGCACAGAGGCAGAGGAGATCGCTCATGCGATGAGTCAAATCCCTAAAAGCCAAGATCTAACATCGGTCCCACTTCCAAGTTAAACCCAGCGTCACTAAAACACAGCACACGTTGCGATTCACATTACAGCACTCAGGCCAAAGCGATTCGCTTTGGCTTTTTTGCACGCGCAGCGTAAAGAGATTATGGGAGAGAAAAAGACGGGCTCTTGACGATGGGCATGCATAGGACGAACAACCGCTTTAAGACTTTGATTAATCCTAATTCAAAGACCAATTCAGAGTGAGGACGTGCCCCACCTAGGCAGTAATGTGTGCTTACACGGTTGCTCACTTAAACGATAGATCCACTTTATGTTACAGACGCAATATTCAGTTGGTAATAAGCAACAATCTTGATATGTTAGGCGGGTAAATTCGTGCTCGCACGATATTAAAATTTTAGAAAAGGGGTTCAATTTGAAATTTTCGTTAATAAGTCTTTTAGTTACAGGTGCGGCATTATCTTCGAGTAGTTACGGCTATGAGCTAGATAAACAAAAGGAAGCTCTTAATTTAATAGTCACTACGGCGAAAGAACTTTGTGAAAATGTCCCGTTATCAGGAGGGACAGAAGGCGTACAACTTACCAGTGAAGCAAAAGCTAAGGTGAGTGGCATAGTGAAAAAATTAGCTGATTTAGGATTAAAAGGGGCGGTAAAATATGAGAGCAACGAATATGACGGTGTGCTTCAAGAGGATTTGGCTGCAATTGTAAACAAGTCGGCTAATTGTAAAATGGATGTCTGGAGAGATCTCCAAGATAAGCTAGTATTACCTCCTGAGTCAGCTAGTTCGACGAAAAATAGTGAAGCTCTTATTAAAGATCAGAATCCTACAGACATAGAAATTCAATCTATCGAACTTAAAGAATACTGGGGAATTGATGAACCATATGTGGTTGCCGTTGTTAAAAATGACTCCACAGTGTCGGCTAAAAATGTAACTGCTACTTTTTGGAAAGGAACAGACCAAGAAATCATTTCAAAAGATAATATTCATAAGCAATATCACATAAGTAACTTGATCATTCGATCTGGCGCTGAGCATGATTTTCCAATAGCACCATTGTCTAAATATGTACAAGAAATTAGCGAAAGTTCATCACCAGAAGATTTGGTGGACTTTACTGTTTCAAATGAAGACAAGCTCCCTTTTGCTTTGCAAGAGAAATTGTGCGGCAAGCTAGAAAATCAAAGTTGTAGATTTGATTCGTTCACAAAAGGAACATTTGTCCAGTTTAAGTACGACACCATATTTGATGATCGTGTTACGAAAACTACAAGCTTTTCCAATACATTTTTAAATGGAGATGTACGGGTATACTAATTTTTCTAACAAATAAAGAATAAGATGTTGCGCAGCCAACACTACATTCCGAGTGTTGAACAAGCCCGACGCCACTTTATTAAGTCAATTGTACGGTTGGATTTGAAGGACACATTACTTTGGTCTTTAGCGGCGCAATTAACTACCACATAAGTATGGCAACATCTGGGAAGGGGAAGTTACATGTCATGCATTATACGCCTAGACAATCAAGCCCACATCGGCATGGGCTTGTGTTTATTTGTCGTTTGAGACTAAGTGAAGAGGGAAGATCAAAAGACTTAAAATTAGAGCATAAAGCATTGGCAACAGAGCTACACTAAGCCCCATTAAGGTTCCTTCTACATCAAAATAGCCATTTGAAAACGTTAGTATTACTCCTAGAACCAGTCCCAAAAAACCGGTAAAAATAGATGTTAACATCACGTATTTGAAACAGTGTTGCTGTTTCTTTGTTACTAAGAAAACCAGAATACATGGGACAAACACTAAGGACAGACTTGTAAAATCAAAGTAGTTAATCAAATCTTGACCATTGATCAGTGCACGCAATACAACAAGTGATGTTATAGCTATGTAGAGACTTAAAAATGCACGTTTCATTATCGTTACCACCAATATCCATACATTATGCTATTTGGGTCTCTCGGCAATGATAACATTGACTCGCGATCTTCCATGTAACGCCTTTTAAAATTATTGCGCTTAGCCCCAACAGGAGCAAGATTGGCTATTGCCTCTACTAACTTGTTTAGTTGAGGGTTTGATAAAGGAGTACCTCGTTCAAGTGCTTCATGAAGTTCTGGAACAAGTAGTTTGTACCACTCATTTGCTTTCTGTTTGCCAGATATCTGCCCGTAAATCTGCTCTACAGCACTAGATATAAGTGACGCCGACATATACGGCTCCTCTGTTAGTAACTTTTGTGCATTATACTGTTTGCCACTTAGTAAGTAATTGTTCATATTGGCTATTTTTGTAGGCAGAATGACTTTTATTCCTTAATCCGGCTTATAAGGATTAAGGTGTTGTTCTGCCTAAAAACGTCCACTAAGGTTAACGTTCAAAATAGAGGCGCGCTCTTAACCCTGGGATATTGTCTCTTAAGATAAGGTGAGCGTGGTGACGCTTTACTACGGCATCAACCAAAGACAAGCCAAGGCCGTTGCCAAATTCCGTTCTACTTTTATCAGCACGGAACATAGGCCGACATACATTCATCTTATCTTTGTCTGATATCCCGATACCGTTGTCTGCCACCGTGACACCAAAGTAATCAACCACCACTTCAATTTCGCCCTTTTCCGGTGTGTATTTCACTGCATTTTCAACCAAGTTGAAGACAGCCCTAAACAGTAGACTTTTATCCCCCAATACTTCGCACTCTTGGTCTAGCCGACAAACCAAACTCTGTTGCTTCATTTCAGCAATAGGGCTGATAAATTCAATCGCATCTTGAGCTATTTTTCCTAGGTCTACGCGCTCTGTGGCGATCAAGGTTTGCCCGCTATTTAGCTTGGTGATCTCTAACATGCTATTGAATAGGGATAGAATGAGTTCCAACTCATCATGACAAGCAGAGAATTGATTTTGATGTTCGTCGGTCAATGTAGAATCCGATAATACCTCTTCTAAGCGTAACTTTAGCCGAGCCATAGGAGTGCGCATATCGTGAGCCATTCCCACCGTTAACGACTTCAATGACTCTTCATTTTTAGCCATTTGCTCAATCATGAAGTTGAGGTGAATAGCCAAAATATCAAATTCATCATCTTGTTTAGAAACAGGGATTTTTACGCTTTTTTCACCACACAGCACTCGATTCATCGCTTGGTTGACTCTTTCTAAACGCTTTAAGATCAGAACCGTAAAAAACAGAGCCGCGATCAGCATAACTGCAATAGGCAGCACGATGCCCGAAAATACAATCGGGATCAGAGTTTTTCGATACTCTTCTACCGCCTGTCTATCAATACCAATCACCAAGCGATGCGTATCTCCAATGCTAATGTTGGCGGTTTCAGACATAAGAGAAACAACAGGATAAGACGTGGTTAGTAAAGGGCTTGTTCGCTCAGAAAGGCGATAGTAAAAATTGGTGTCAGACGTTTGCTTTACCGCAAGTAACCTTTCAACATCCTCTTTACTTTGATTGGCTGCATAGCTGAATTCGGATGATTCATCTTGCAGTTGTCGAACGAGCTGCGCCCGATGGAACGCATCTGAGTCTTTGTATACCTGCCTAATCACGATGACATTAATCACTGTCACCAGCACAAACAAACCGACTAGAGTCTTAAATACAGAGGAGCGAGTAAGGGAGTAATCATCGACGAAGGACATAACCTGCCCCTCTCACTGTATGAAGCAAATCAGGGCAACCTGCTTCTTCAAGCTTCCTTCTTAAATTGGCGACATGAACATCAATGACATTGGTTTTTGGGTCAAAGTGGTAGCTCCAAATAGCCTCAAACAAGCGCATTCTTGAAACAACTTGCTCACTGTGCTCAACGAAATACTGAATCAGTTGAAATTCTTTAGGCTGAAGCTGAAGTTCTTGATTCATGCACATCACACGGTGTGCTCGTAAATCTATTTTTAGGCAATCGTACGCGAGGCCGTTATCGCTAGAACTTTGACGTTTAGTTCGATTGATAATGATATCAACCCTTGCGACAAGCTCAGCCAGAGCAAAAGGCTTGATCAGATAATCATCACTTCCTGCTTGAAGGCCATTCACGCGCTCTTCCACGCTGTCCATAGCACTCAAAATTAATACCGGTAAATTTTCTTCTGTCGCTTTGATTGCTGAGAGAACTTTCATTCCATCCAAATACGGTAACATGCGATCAAGAATCACCAGTTGATACTCGGAGCTTAACGCCATCATTAAGCCTTTTTTGCCATCTTCTGCTTGGTCGACCGCATAACCATGTTCTTCAAGACCTTTGGCCACAAATTCTCTTGTGGTGGTGTCATCTTCGATAATTAGTATTTTCACTACTTCCCCCTTTATCGGAGATAAATATTATCGTAAACCAAACACTTATCGCCAAAAAAAAGAAAGGCTCGCGTGACTAATGCGAGCCAGATGCAACTTAGGGGGTAAACTGCAATTCGGTAATAAAGTTTATTTGATCAATAAAGCTTCAAAGGCACTATAGATCTATCGTCATTGAGGTTTCATTTTCAATAGATTAACAATAATTAATCTCTGCCTGATTTCTCGACCAAGTCATTAAAATTCTCAAACAGAAAATCCAAAAACAGCCGAATACGTTTCGGCTGATATTTCTTGCTGATATACACCACATTCAAGTCGGCGCTCGATACTGAAGTCGAGGTGTTGAAGTTCTTCATGTAGCCATTAAGTAGCGTCACAAGGCGTTGGTTATTGATGTCATCTTGCACATCGAGTACCGACTTCAACGCAATCCCCTCGCCTTGTAACGCCCAATAACGAATCACTTCGCCATCGTCCGAAAAGCGCTTCGGCACAACCGTCACAGCCTTCTTCATATCATGATCTTGAAAGTGCCATGTCTTAAGTTCTTCATTGCTGCGCAGCATCGCCAGACAAGCATGATCAACCAAATCTTGAGGCTTGATTGGCGTCCCGTGTTTGGCGAGATATTCTGGGGACGCACACAATACACGACGACTCGGAGATAAACGTCTGGATATCAAACTGCTGTCCACCAACTCGCCGTAACGGATCACGATGTCCATGCCTGATTCGGCGATATTCGATAGTTTATCGTTCAAATATAGGTAGGGGATAACGTCGGGGTACTGCTGACAAAACTCCGTCAAAATAGGAAGAATGTACTGTTTGCCGATGTCTTTTGGCGCAGCAATCTTTAGTGAGCCTTTAACTTCTTTGACGCCATTTTGAATCAGGTTTTCAGCCTCACTGACATTATCTAATATCTCAAGACACGCCTTGTAGTACAGCTCCCCAGAATCGGTCAACGAAACATGTCGAGTGCTTCGATTCAATAACTTCACACCATATCGTTCTTCAAGCGCCTGCAGCCTTGCCGTCATGGTCGCTGGTGATAAACCCAGTTCGCGCCCAGCGGCCGCTAAACCATGATGCTTCACAATACTGACGAACATCGCCATGTCTGAAAACTTATCCATTCTTTCGCCTTTCGCCTTTTGCTCTTTTGTCTTACTGATCGCTCGTCTTACCACTCAACCTTATCGCCGCCCTCATTATTCATAAAAACCGAATAATGAATTTGTATTTTAACCAATTATCAAATTTAGTCGAATAAATATAATGACAACCATCAGCAGAACACGCAGGAATTCAAAACATGAAAAACGAACTTACAAACCAAGAAAAGCACACTTTCGTCATCATTGGTGGCACATCAGGTATCGGCAAAGCATTAGCAATGCAATTGAGAAACGAAGACAACACAGTACACATTGCCAGCCGACACACTGGCGTTGATATCAGCAATGAGAAATCGGTTTGTGAATACTTCGAATCGATCGGTGCATTTGATCACTTGGTGATAACCGCGGGGTCATACGCTCCCGCAGGAAAAGTGACAGACGTTGCTATCGCAGACGCAAAAGCAGCATTTGATACCAAGTTTTGGGGAAGCTTAAACGTAGCCAAGCACGCCGCACGTTACATGACTCCAAACGGCTCAATCACGCTAACCACGGGCATGCTGTCACGCAAAGTGGTTGCTGGTACTTACGTAAAAACCGCGATTAATGCCGCGCTAGAAAGTGTAACTAAGGTGCTTGCCAAAGAGCTATCACCGATTCGAGTCAACGCGGTCAGCCCCGGCCTTACGATGACCGAGGCTTACAAAAACATGGACGATTCAGCTCGCTCAACCATGTACGACAACGCGAAAAACAGCCTACCGGCAGGCAAAGTCGGAGAGGCTGGAGATATCGCAATGGGCTATCTATTCGCGATTAACAACCCATACGTAACGGGGTCAATCATCGACATCGATGGCGGTGCTCTACTCGGCTAAAACACCTCGCAAAGAAGCAAAGAAGCAAAGAAGCAAAGAAGCAAAGAACAATCGTTAGGGCGTGTATGTAAACGTCCTAACAAACAAGAATTAACACAGGTACTTCACTATGAAATCAGAAGCGATCCATAAAGAAACTATCCATAAAGAAAAGATGCCATTCCAAGTTTGGATACTGACACTCGCGGCTTTTGCGATTGGCACCGCTGAGTTTGTTATCGCAGGCATTCTTCCACAAATTGCCATATCCCTTTCGATCACCGAAGGTCAAGCGGGCTGCTTAATCAGTGCGTATGCGCTAGCTATCGTTATCGGCGGGCCAATCTTAACCATCTACCTTGCTCGCTTTAACAAGAAGATGGTGCTGATTGGGTTAATGGCACTGTTCATCATCGGTAACGTATTGTCGGCCTTAGCGCCAAGCTACCCATTATTGCTGGCAAGCCGTATTATCGCAGGCTTGGTACAAGGTCCTTTCTATGGTATCGGCGCTGTAGTAGCGACCAATCTAGTGTCTGAAAAAATGGCAGGTCGCGCCGTTGGTCAAATGTTCGCAGGCTTAACGCTCGCTAATGTTCTTGGGGTTCCAGCTGGTACTTGGGTTAGCTTGCAATTCGGTTGGCACACTACCTTCTTTACCGTGGCAGCACTTGGCGCGATTGCGATGATTTCAATCTTAACGTCAATAAAATCTTCAGGTCACAGCGAAGCGAAAGACATCAAAACTCAGCTGCTGGCATTCAAAAATCCAATGCTTCTCATCAGCTTGGCGATCACCGCTTTTGCTTGGTCTGGCTTCATGACGCTTTACGGCTACCTTGCGCCTATCGCCATGCACATCACAGGTTACGGTCAAGAATCAGTAACTTGGATCTTAGTGATTGTTGGTGTCGGCTTAATCATCGGTAACACCTTGGGCGGACGCTCTTCTGACAAAGATTTAGGCAAAGCATCGATGTTTTGGGCTATCGCGATGATCGTTTCATTAGTAGTGGTAGGCCTTGTTGTAGACAACAAAATCCTATTCGTTGCCGCTGCATTTGTTTTTGGTATTGCATCATTTGCGAACGTTCCTGCTATGCAGCTTCGAGTAATGAATCACGGTGGCGAAGGCCAAGAACTAGCAGCAACCGCGAACATCTCAGCCTTTAACTTAGCCAATGCTTTCGGTGGTTTCCTTGGCGGCATGGTACTCGACAGCCAACTAGGCGCAGGAATGATTCCATTCGCAGCCGTTGTTGTCCCAGTGATTGGTTTGTTGCTTATTGCAAAAGCCAACCGAGCTGAAAGGCCACAAAACGACTCTATCTTCAGCCCTGCGGAATCGAAATAGTGACCACCGCACGCTAAATCAATCAATACATGACCGATACAAGGTAAATACCATGAGCAAATTATTCGAAACAGCAGAACTCAAAGATCTAGAACTACAAAACCGTGTGGTTATGGCCCCCATGACACGCGCTCGTACAAGCCAACCTGGAAACGTGCCAAACAACATGATGGCAACCTATTACCAACAACGAGCAAGTGCAGGGCTCATCATCACCGAAGCAACGCAAATTTCGGATGACTCTCAAGGCTACTCATTCACACCCGGCGTTTATACAGATGCACAAATCGAAGGTTGGAAATCAGTAACCACAGCTGCAAAAGAACAAGGTGCCGCAATATTCTGCCAGTTATGGCATGTCGGTCGCGTGTCTCATCCTACTTTTCAAAAGGGCGAATTGCCGATTGCACCGTCAGCTTTGGCTCCAGTAGAAACTCAAGTTTGGATTTCTGATGAGAATGGAAACGGCAACATGGTGGATTGCATTCAACCAAGAGAAATGACACAAGCCGATATCGATCGTGTGGTTCAAGATTTTGCTAACTCAGCGAAGAAAGCGGTCGAGGCAGGGTTCAATGGCGTCGAGATCCACGGCGGCAATGGCTACCTTATCGATCAATTTTTAAGAACCAACTCAAACAAGCGCACCGACAACTATGGCGGCAGCCGCGCGAACCGACTTCGCTTTCTAATTGAAGTCGTGGATGCTGTGATTGAAGCGATTGGTGCCGATAAAGTGGGCGTGCGTTTAGCTCCGTTCATCACCTTCAAAGACATGAACTGCCCAGACATCGTGCCAACGATTCTAGAAGCTTCGAAGGCATTACAAGCGCGTGACATCGCTTATTTACACCTTTCAGAAGCCGATTGGGATGACGCACCTGTGATACCTGAAAGCTTCCGTGTCGAACTAAGAGAACTGTTTTCCAATACCATCATCGTCGCTGGCAGTTACACACCAAAACGCGCCGAAGAAGTATTAAGCAAAGGCTACGCTGACCTTGTCGCATTTGGTCGCCCATTCGTAGCTAACCCAGATCTCGTATCACGCCTACAAAACGGCAACGAACTATCCGATCTCGACGGCGCCACCCTATTCGGCGGCAACGAAAAAGGCTACACCGATTATCCAGCGTTGTAGTGGTAAAGCAATAAACAAACTTCAAGCCTGCAGAGTACTGCAGGCTTAATTGTCTAGAAACGTGACCGAGCCGATACCTTTTTACACTCGAAAACCCAATTGCACATTTTCACTTAAACCACTGTTATATTTGAACTTTACACAAAAATTAAATTATAGAAATATCAATAATAATTCCGGTTTAAACGGATAAATGAGGACTCTCCATTGTTCAATGTAGGACAGGTTTACAATCGACGTGCAGATATACACGGTCATTACAAAGGTCAGCAATATGGCGGTATCGCGACGCCGGCTGCTCACCCATATGTGTTTATCTTCACTAGCGATGCTGGTGAAGAATTTGGCTACTCTGATGGTTTTAGTGCAGACGGCACTTTCCGATATACAGGAGAAGGGCAAGAAGGTGATATGCAAATGGTTAAAGGAAACTTGGCCATCTTTGAGCACCAAAACAACCTCAAAGAGATTCTCTTATTCGAATCAGTCTCAACTGGCTTCGTAAGATTCGTCGGTGTTTGCAACTACATCTGTCATCACATCGAACAGCGCCCAGACAAGAACGATCAACTCCGTGATGCAATAGTTTTCCATTTAGATATCGTCCCTCAAAGTATCGGAAACATCATTCAATCTCCGAAAGTTTCATACCTTACTAAGCCGACTAAAAGTAAGTCTCTGAAGCAATTACGAGACATTGCGTTAGCTTCAACGCCACTTAAAGCTGACCCTAAAGAACAACTCACGCATGTGAAGTATCGCAGTGAAGCAATCAAGCTTTACGCAAAGAAACGAGCAAATGGGCTTTGTGAAGGTTGTGGTGTGCCCTCGCCTTTTGAGACCAAGTCAGGTCCTTACCTAGAAGTACATCACCTGACACGGTTAGCTGATGGTGGAGCTGATTGCCCTGAGAATGTAATTGCACTCTGTCCGACTTGCCATCGTAAAGCACATTACTCTGTGGAAGCTGCAGATTTCAATGCGAAACTCATCGAGAAAGCACTAAAAATTGAAGAGAATCTGTTGTAAATATTTTCGACAGGCAAAAGAAAGGCTCGCGTGACTAGTGCGAGCCTTATGCAGTTTAGGGGGTAAACCACAATCTGATATTAATTTGGGTAATTATTTAACTTATGAGCCAGTATGCACCTGTGCGCATTGATGTACTATTTTTATATGATTCATCGCGATAAATCAATCGATAAAAGTTAGAGTTTGGTCAATTTAAACCATACAGATTGAAATAATTTAGCGATCTACATCTCGAAAATCATCATAAAACCCATAAAAATCAGATCTATAGGCTTCTCATTTGCCAGTAGCCTTCACCATTGGTCGAGAGTTGGCTGTGTAAATAATCAAGCGTATCTGCGACTATTCCTGAAATGCCTTGTGGTGGGTTAAATAACAACAAACCACTGCCGATTAGGCGATCATCATCCTTAGGGTCTCGAAGGCGAAGCTCCGACTTAATCGGACTTGGCAGCAAACCATCTTTCACAGCAGTAACACAGTGATTCAGAATCAGTGAGCTCTTGTCATCCGTATAAAGTGGGTACCAAATCAAGGCAGATACCTTCTCAGACTGCTGATACGCCTTAACCAAGGCATCAATCACCGCGAGATATTCAGAATCGGTTTCATAGGGAGGATCGATAACAATCAGGTGATGATTATCGTGCTTTGCCACATCATCAGGCAGCGCTTTGAGCCCATCACCTGCGGTAATAGTGAGCTTGCTTGAAATATCAAGGTCACGTTGTAACTTCTCAATATTAGTTTGCAGTAAATCAGCTTCATCTTGCTGAATGTCTGAAAAATAGAAACTATCTTGGCTGCGGCCTTGTTGGTAAGTGATGGCGGCAGAACCCGGATACAAAGAGATAAGTTGATTCGGATTGTAGTATTCCAGTACCGACATAAAAGAAGCGAATGCCGGAGGAAGGTAAGCCTTATTGCGCCACAAGTACCCGACCCCTTCGGCAAACTCACCTGCGTGATTGCTTGGTGCGGTGGTTAGGTCATAACACCCTGTACCTGAATGCGTGTCGATAACGTTGAGGCGTGAATGCTGCTGCATTAATGACTGAACAAGTGCACTCAATACTGGATGCTTCAGTGCATCACCATGGTCGCCTACATGACATTGATGTCGATATTCCATTCCCTTGCCTCATTTCTACTGACGTCATATAAACATACTTCATATGATGAGGGCGTGCCTGCTCAATCCATTGTTTTTTTGAAATAGCCTCTCTTTTAACTAACTGACTCTTATAAAAAAATAAAGCCCTTCGTCTTGCTACAAACGAAAGGCTTTGCTGAACTCACTCGTTAGTCAATGAGGACTAAGGCTGAGCGCTATCTAATTAGAAAACTTAAGCAATCAGGAAACTAAGGGTACTCACCCTCAACTTCTACTGGCGCTTTCACTTGATAGTGACAAGGCTGCAATCCAAGTAACTTAGGTAGGGTGATGCCTACTGAAATGGAGGACCACGTACCGCTAACAATACCCACAACGAGTGCAATAGCGAAACCTTGCAGCGCAGCGCCACCCAGTAGCCAAAGCGCTGATACGGTAATTAGCGTCGTTCCTGATGTCACCATGGTGCGTGAGAAGGTCGCTTTAACTGATTCGTTAAGCAGGTTGTCAGTATCACCGTTTGGATTCCCACGAAGCATTTCACGAACACGGTCGGCAATGATGATCGAGTCATTCAATGAATAACCGAGAATCGCTAGCACAGCCGCTAATACAGTCAGGTTGAACTCAAATTGAGTAAAAGCGAACAAACCTAAGATAAGCGTTACGTCATAGATGATCGCGGCAAGAGCACCCAGTGCCAAGCGCCATTCAAAACGTACACTCAGGTACAGCATGATCATTAGGAAACACACCAATACCGCCAAGCCACCTTGGTCAACCATGTCTTGACCTACCTGAGGGCCAACCACGCTGCTGTTGAGCACTTTTACTTGGTCACTCACCGATGACAAAGCATCCACTAAGTTTGGCTGTGGCGCGTCTGTCAGTTGGCTGTAACGAATTGTCCAGCGATCCTGTTCTGCCATACCAACCACTTGCACATCTTGTTGGAAAGCCGTATCAAGTTTGGTTTTTAACGCATCTTTGGTTACTTGATCAGAGAGTTGAACTTCAGCAACTACACCGCCAGTAAAGTCCAAGCCCCAGTTAAAACCTTTCACTGCCACCAGCATCACAGAGCTCATGAACAGCACAATGGAAATCACAGACATCACCTTACGAAGGCGAGTCATATTGCTGTCTGTAATATAGCGGTCTGCAATATTGCTGTTTGAATTAATCATTTTTGAAGTACTCATGCTTAAATCCTTACATCGTGGCGTTGGTCACGCCCCCAAACCAAATTGATGATCGCTCGTGAAGCAAAAATGCCTGTGAACATACTGGTCAGAAGACCTAAGCCCAGTGTCAGAGCGAAGCCCTGAATCGGACCATTACCTATGGTGTATAGAGCCACAGCAACGATCATGGTGGTGACGTTAGCATCGAAAATTGACGAGAAGGCGCTATCGAAACCACGGTCGATAGAGCTAGCAAAGCTGCGTCCCTCTTTCATCTTGTCTCGAATACGTTCGAAGATAAGCACGTTAGTATCCACCGCCATACCGACGGTCAGTACCAAGCCTGCAATACCTGGCAGAGTTAAGACTGCACCTGGTAACAAGGCAATCAAGCCAAACAATGTGGTCATGTTAACCACCAATGCACAGTTCGCGACCCAACCAAGGCGACGGTACCATAGCGCCATAAACGTTAGCGTAAGGCCAAGGCCAAGCGCAAGAGCAGCAAAGCCGTTAGTTACGTTTTCAGCCCCCAAAGATGGGCCAATGGTACGTTCTTCAATGATGGTCACTGGCGCAGTCAATGAACCCGCACGCAGCAGTAACGCAAGCTCTTGCGCTTCAGCCAAGCTGCCAGCACCAGTAATTCTGAAACGGCTGCCCAATTGAGACTGAATGTTTGCCACACTAATCACTTCACTGTCTTGCTTGCTGTTGCCCGCTCTATCACGACTGTATTCGCTGTACACGGTTGCCATTGGCTTACCGATGTTATGACGTGAAAACTCAGACATTTTCTTACCACCAGAAGAATCTAGGGTAATGTTTACTTCTGCGCTGCCCATCTCACCAATGCCACTACGAGCATCAATAATGTGTTCACCGCTCAGTACTGCTTTGCGAGCGACAACGACACGATTGCCATCTGTATCTTTTAGCGTTTGAGTATTGCGAGTTGCATTGTCGTAAACAGAGTAGAACGCCAAAGATGCGGTTGCACCAATCACGTCTTTTGCTGCTGCAGGGTCTTGAACACCTGGCAATTCAATACGAATACGGCTTTCACCTTGGCGTTGAATCGATGCTTCTGTGATGCCTAATTCTTCAATACGGCTGCGCATGATTTGCAGGTTTTGTTGAACGGTTAGGTTGCGTAGCGTTCTTTGCTCTTCTTCAGACTGAGTTAACGTCAGTGACTTATCTGAACGATCACGTAGCCAATGTGGGAACTCTTCACGAATCAGCTTTTGTGCTTTTTCGAAATCGGCGTCGGTACGGAAATCAAACTGAACTTGGTTGTTGACCACTTTACCGCGTGCGTAACGCACCTGACTGGTCACCTCATCGACCATCGCTTGCGCTTGTGCTTGTGCGTGGTAAACCGGTTCCATGTCCACTTCTAATAAGAACTGCACACCACCACGTAAATCAAGACCTAACTGAATCGGTGCAAAGCCCATGTCAGTCAGCCATTTAGGTGCTGCAGGCTCCATAGCAAGCGCAACCGTCGCGTTGTCGAGGAAGCGCTCATTAAGCACTTCTTTGGCTTTCGCTTGTTGCTCGGCGTCTTCTAAGATGACCACTAAACGTTTGTCTTTTTGAAAGGCTGATTTGGCTTGAATGCCTTCGCTAGCAAGATATTGAGTCACTTGAGTAGCGTCGATCGTCTGCTCAGAACGGTTACTGATTTGAACCGAGGCATCTTCGCCAAACCAAGAAGGTAAAGCGCTTAGAATCATGATGATGATGGTGGCAATAAGCACCACGTATTTCCACTTTGAGTAGTGGTTAATTTGTTTTCTTGGAATGCGTTTTTTCACAGTCAAGATCTCTTCTTTTTACCAATCACCGTAGACACGTGCTCAAAAATAGCACCAGAAAAAAGCAGTGATCGAGCGTTTTAACCAGCTAGGATGGCCCGTTATTTACTGCGATTGGTATAACTAATGTTTTGCGAACACGAACGACAACTAGTCACAACCAGAACAAGCTGATTGAACGATAGTGAGGCTAATAATTGTGTGTCGCTATATTGGGTTAATTGGCGAGTTCAACGGGCACGAGGCGACCATCGAACCGACCAATTTGAGGTCAAACGATTAGCTAAGAAGTTCTCGGAAATGCGAGTATTGGATGTTGCCCTCTTTCCACCCCGAAAGCCGGGAAGACGGAGAACTCACAATACTGGTCCAATGCTGCTTAGAGTCCAACAACGGTGTGTTGAAAAGCAGAGAAGCCAGTATTGAAGGTGGAGAGAAGTCGATCAGTAGATGATAAGCAGGCTCAAGATCGGCCACGCTTTCTTGCTCGTTACTGAGCATACGTCTGAAGTTTGCAGCTTGGAGGCTCGACTCGGTGTCATGATAGTTGGAACTGTCACCATAAGGCACGGTACCAAACGGAACCTTATCGCACTCTAAGTAGCTCGACGGATTATCCGTAGTGGCTTGTTTACACTGTTTTTTCGAGGAAGATTGTTCATTTGATGAAAATTGTTCATTCTGCGAAGATTGCTCTTGAGCCGAATGAATTTGGAATGGCTTAGAAGGAAACGAATAGCCGTTAGAATTCACTAAGCCAAAGCTCAGTAAAAACAACATTAAGACTAATCGGGTACCTAGTTTAAGCAATTAACAATAATCCTGAATGGTAAACACTGCGACAATATATAACAGCTATGAAAGTTACAATTGATTTAGAAACACAACCGAACACATTTGACACTACGCTGACAATTGCTGACCTCCTAGCCCTGTATTCACGCATCCAAAGTCGTCAAAAACAAAAAGCCAAGCAATGAATGCTTGGCTTTGAAGGGGTATTTGTCGAAGCACTTTTGGCTATCGTTTTCACGCTCTACTTTAGGCTTTAGGCTTTAGGCTTTAGGCTTTAGGACGCATGATGTTCTTAATCTTACGGCTATTCTCACCAAAAATACGCTGTATTAGATCATTCATATCTTCAGTGGATATCGATCTCGCCACGCGATCAACTTGAGACAAGGCTTCGATATCATAACCATGAAGTAGATAACGAGACACATACCACGCTTGGTCTATAGAGCTCATCTCGAGAGGCGTGAAGTCAGCTTCAAACTGTTTCACAACCGCTTGCATTTCCTCTTCAGAAACGCCTTGTAGAAGGTCTGTAACCACCTTATCTATCGCCACTTCCACTTTATTAACATTTTCTGGCGCTATCATCGCACCGATAACCCACTCATCACTCAACTCATTATCTGCAGACGCTGAGAACGTATAAGGCGAGTAATCTAAGCTTAACTCTTCACGAATATAGGCTTCCAAACGAGTCGCCAGCAAACGTTCCAGTAAGCTATCCATGAAGATATCTTTAGCTGTAAAGGCTTTACCTGTTGTTGGCTCAGAGATGACTCGTAAGATGTACTCTGCGCTATTCACGTTGTTGATGGCTAGATCAATGCGTGGTTCTGATGTTTGTTTGTAAGCCACCTTAAAGTCAGGCACTACCGCTTTTTCCAATGGAATCGAAGCCAAATATTGCTGAACCAAAGGCTTGAGTACGCTTGGATCAATATCACCAACGATCACCAATTGGTTATGCCTCATTTGACCAAACAGTTGCTGATGAAGCTGACTGATATCTTCCACAGAAACGGCTTCAACACGCTCTGTTTCAACAAAGAGGTGACGACCGTCAAGATGATAGAGATTCTGGTTTATTGCGCGTTCAAACTGTCCAACAGAACTGCTCAAGAAAGACTCTCGACCTTGTACAAACTCTTGCTTCACCGCCTCTAACTGCTCGGGATTAATTTTAGGCGCAGTTATGAAAGTATAAAGTGCAGCAAACGTATCTTTAAGCCCATCTTTTTGAATATTAAATTCAACACCATGACGAGTGCTGCCAATAAAAGAGTCGGCTTGAATATTTTCACGGTCAAGGTATGCGTGAAGTTCAGAGCCGGTCAAATCACCGACACCACTTCGCGCGAAAGTAGGTAACGCAATCTCAACGGCAGGGTATAAGCTTGGATCCAAAGCGGCCTTTCCACCCAAGCTCATGTACATCACGCCAACATCATCATTCGCCTGTGCATCGCGCAGGTACCACATATCTATACCATTACTTAGCGTCCATTTTTGAATGTATGGATCGACAGATATTTGTTCAACCAGCACAATATCGCCTTGCGAACTCGGCACAGCAAAAGCACTCCCCGTCAATGCAACCAACGGCGCGGTGCCCGTTTCTCTATTAGTACCTATTTTGCTATTAGTACCCATTTCGCTATAAGTGGCTTTTAAGCTCTCTAACGAGTTATTAATTGCGGCTCTATTTTCAGTCTTATTCATGCCAATGATCATGAAATAATCACCAGAAAGTATGCTTTTTATGTTGTCATTAATCACTTCAAGACTGAAGTTGGAAATGAAATCTCCCATACTGGCCTGATAATCTTTCTGTGATTGAACGATTCGACCAGTCACTAAAGCACTTGCCTTATTGTTCGCGTGATCGACACCGTCCTCTTTATCCCAATCATGCTCAATATTATCGAGCAAGTTTTGGTAGTAGTGCTGTTCACCAACAATCTCCGATTCCGAGACACCGTAATCACGCAATGACGCCAACGTCGAGAGCATCTTTTGCTGAGTCACTTCTCGGCTTCCAACAGGGAATCCAATACTGGTTGATGAGTAAAGCAGAGCACCCATTTCAAGACTGTCTGACGCTATCCATTGAGTCGGCAAAGCCGCATCATTAAATACCGCTTCAAGTCGTTGTTGAATCAATAACTGGGAGGTTTCATCCAACCAACGTTGGTGCTGTTGATCGTGAGTTTCAATGATGTTTGAGCCTCGGTTAAACGTCAGTGAGATACTTGGGGCTTCTCTCTTCGTATACTCAACATAGTCACCTTCGTTGAAAGTGGTGATTTTCTGTTTGACTGGTTTCGGTGTTTCACCACGCTGCCAACTAGAAAACTTTGCTTCGATTAACGGGATCACGGTTTCTATATCCACATCACCTGAAACAACGAGCTCTGCGATTTGAGGTTGATACCAAGTCTGGTAAAAGTCGGTTAGGGTTTGAGAAGTCGCATTTACAACCGATTCTTTGGTTCCCAATGCGTCTTGAGATTGATACGGGCTACCTTCAATAAAGTGGTCATAAAACACTTCTGGGAATGACTTATCGTCAAGGCGAGCCATACGAAACTCCCCAAGAACCACCCCTTTTTCTTTGTCAACTTCTGAACTGGCGAGATCCAACCCATCACCAATGTCACGCATCCACTTCAAGGCAGACTGTAATTGGACGTTATCGGGTAGATCTAGCTGATATACCGTCTCTTCATAAGAGGTGTAGGCATTAATGTCAGCCCCAAAACTAGCACCTGCATCTTCAAATAGGCGAATCACATCGTTTTGAGAGAAGTTCTTACTGCCATTGAATGCCATATGTTCGACGAAATGTGCATAACCTTCTTGTTGAAGAGTTTCTTGAATCGAGCCTGCATGTACGACTAAACGAACAGAAACTGGCGCTTCATGATCAGGATAAACATGATAGGTAAAGCCATTCTCTAGTTGGCCTGAAGTCCAAGCCGGGTCCGGTTGGATGAAGGTTTCGGTGATACTTGATGTTGAACTACAGCCAACCAAGGTAAGGCATATTGCCGTCGCTAAATAATTTGTTTTCATAACAACCTCTTAATGTCATCTGCCGACAATATACATGCAGAGTTAATGATTATTATTTAATATTGAACCGAACGAGTATCTTTGTGATCTGGATCTTTATTTTATAAATTACACTCAGTTATATAAGGCGCGAATTGCGAGTATTTAAAAGTCTCTACCTAGTTTAAAAGACTAGCCCCTACCTAACGAAAAAAGCCAAATGACTGTGCATTTGGCTTAGATTCGACATCATATATTCAGGGTGAAAGCGACTTTTCTGAAAAGTCACTTTACTCAATCAGCTTAACTTTGTGGCCTTAACAAGTTCTTCAACTGGTAGCTGTTATCTCCAAAAATTTCTTTAGCATACTCCGTCATATCTTTACTAGAAATTGAATCTGTCGTTCCCTGTAAGTCAAACAGTGCCTCAACACCATAGTCATGAATTAAGTAACGTGAAATAAACCAAGCTTGTTGCGTGGGCTTATATTGAAGTGGCGTGAGGTCAGCCACTAGCTGTTTAGCTGCCGTTCGAGTCTCTTCTTCAGAGATCCCTTTGACAGCTTCAGCAATAATTTTATCGATCGCCCGTTCAACCTGATCCAAGTTTTCTGGGGCTGTTAAGGAGCCCACAAACCAGTCGTAACTTGGCTCACTGTCTTGAGCGACCGAATACACGTAAGGTGCATAATCCAAGCCTAACTCTTCACGAACATAAGCCGTTAGACGACTCGACAATACGCGCTGCAGCATATCATCCATAAACACATCTTTTGCTGTTTTATCCCGAGCTTGCTGGGAAATTACGCGCAACAAGTACTGACTGCTGTCTTCATTGTTAATCGATACATCTATTCGCTCTTCTGAATCCGTTTTATAAGCCACCTCATAATTAGGAGATTCAACCGCTTCTAGTGGCAATGAAGCAACATATTGGCGTACGAGGGGCTTAATTTCAGATGGCTTAATATCAGCAACGATGACAAGCGTATTGTCTCTTAACTTCTGAAAGAGTTGATGCTGCATATCAAGTATATCTTGAGGTGTAACTGCTTCAACATCTTCACTTTCCAACATGATATGACGACTGCTATCTTGATAGCTGTTGCGATTCACCATCTGGGTAAACTGTCCCAATGGGGTTTCTAGGTAGGCAGTACGACCTTGCGTGAATTCAGACTTCACTGCCTCAAGCTGATCGCTGTCAATTTTAGGTTCGGTCACAATGGTATACAATGCAGCCAAGCCTTCTGCGAGCGTCTTCTTCTTAGTGTTTATTTCCAACCCGTGATGAGTGAAGTTAATGAAGGGGTAAATTTGGATGTCTTTACGTTTCAAATGGGAATTTAATTCCGAGCCACTGAATTTACCAACGCCACTGCGATTCGAAGCTGGAATGGCCACCTCTAGCGCAGGAAATAAAGAAGGATCTAGGGCTGATTTACCACCTTCACTGGCATAGTAAACGCCAACATTATTACCCACCTCAGGGTTTCGTAAATACCAAACCTCGATACCATTGCTCAATGTCCATTGTTGTAAGTTAGGATCCTCACTCACCTGAATTTGTTTCACAATGTCGCCTTGAGATTCTGGCACGCTAAACGCAGAACTTGCGGTAACAAGCAGTGGTTTATTACCTGTCTTTTTATAGGCTTTTCTGACATCTTTTAGCTCGTTATCCATTGCTAGCATGTCTTCCTTAGAAGATAAACCTAACCCCAAAACGTAAGGGCTAGAAAGCAAATCATCTAAGTTATCATTCACAGCCTCGAGATCCGCATTCGCAAGAAACGTTTTCAAACTCGACTTATAATCAAGCTGTGATTGAACGGGTTGGTTAATCACCAATGCTGTCGATTTACCATCAGCATGAGCCACAGCATCCATTTGATCCCAGTTTAATTGAATGTCATCGAGGTTCGCTTGGTATTGCTGAAGCACACTCGCCAACTCATATTCACTTACGCCATAATCACGCAAAGAGGCGAGAGTAGAAACAAACTGCTGCTGACTTTGCTCTCGGCTATCAACAGGAAAACCGACAGTAGTAATCGAATACCTTTGGTACTCTAATAAGTAGGGTGTTGAAGCAACCCACTGCACAGGTAACGCAGCGTCAACAAAGTCAGAATTCAACCTTTGTTGGATAAGTTGTTGAGCAATATCATCTAACCAAAGCTGATGTTGTTGCTCATGGCTCTGTGTCACTCTTTCCCCACGATCAATCACTATCCCTATGCTCGGTGGCTCGACACCAGATCCATACGCCACAAAATCTTGAGTATTGTAATCCACTGACGTGTTCTTCACGGGAACCGGTGTTGTGCCTCTTTGCCAATCAGAGAAAGTATCTTCAATCAAAGGGATCACTTCTGCCAATGTGATATCACCAGAGACAATCACTTCGGTTAACTGAGGTTGATACCAGGTTTGGTAATAGTTATTTAATTCTTGAACATTCGCTTTAGAAACGGATTCTTTATTGCCAATAGGATCGTTACTTTGGTAAGTCGTCCCTTCAACCAGATGATCGTAGAACTTAAACAAGAGAGGTTTATCTTCAACTCGCGTGTATCGAAACTCCCCAAGTATCACACCTTTCTCTTTTTCGATTTCAGCTTCGGACAGCAATAAACCATCGCCAATGTCTCTAAACCAAGCCAGCGCTTTGTTTAGGTTCTTATTGTCGGGCAGATCTAATTTATAGAGGGTTTCTTGGTAAGAGGTATAAGCATTTAAGTCTGCACCAAAACTGGCACCAGATTGCTCAAATAGCTCAACCACCTCATTTCCTGAAAAGTTCTTGCTGCCATTGAACGCCATATGCTCAACAAAGTGGGCGTACCCTTTCTGTTGTTCGCTCTCTTGCAAAGATCCGGCATGCACTAGTAAGCGTACCGAGACCGGTTGTTCTTGGTCAGGGTAGACATGGTAGGTTAATCCGTTATCTAACTCTCCTTTGACCCAGTATGGATCGGATTTCAATAACGTTTGTTGCTGAGGAGTAGAGCTGCAACCTAGCAATGTGGAGCTCAATACGACGACTAAATAGTATGCTTTCATAACGATCTCTTTGAAGGGCTTTCCTCCAATATATCCGATCGCCAAAGTGTAATAATTCGCCATTAAATCAAACGACTAAAATTTTAGAGTCACTCGATATAAGTATGAAAGTGTTTAATTTATAAATTACATGAATTAGTTGTAGAGCCGATATGTAGCGCCTTTTATTCGTTCTCTACATACCTTTAAACAACGCTTGCGAGGCGCGGCTGATCGGTAACTTCTCACCGGAGACATAAGCCGACATTTGGCCTGAGAGCCCTTTCTTCACCTTATCAATGGCCGAGACTTTCACCACCACCGAGCGGTGGATCTGCCAAAACTCATCAGGATTGAGTTGGGCGATCAGCTCTTTTAGTGATACGCGAAGAATGAACTCCTCTAGAGAGCCGCCTTGGCCTTTTTTGAATATCGAGACGTACTTGTCTTCTGCTTTGAAGTAAGCCACATCATCGACGGCGATTAGGTGAATGTCTTCCCCGACACTGGCTTTAAGCCACGTTAGATGTTTCTTCTGCTGTTGATAAAGGGGCTGCGATAGATAAGGAGGCTGCGTTTGCTGTGACGTCGATTGTGATAACTGCTGAAGTTGACTCATTAACGCCGTGATATCGGGTTGTTCTGGCGTAATACCTGATTGTGTTTGATGGCTCGACAGACGCGCTTGAACCTTCTGACAGGTAGCGAGTAGACGCTCTTCGTTGATTGGCTTCAGCAGGTAATCCATAGCATTGTGTTCAAAGGCTTTAACTGCGTATTCGTCATAAGCCGTAATGAACACAATCAATGGCGGCGAATCTAGCTTGTTCAATTGTTTCGCTAGTGAAATTCCATCCAGCTCAGGCATACGAATATCGAGAAACGCCACGTCGGGCTTAAGCTGCTGAATACTTTGCATCGCCTCCAAACCGTTTTGTGCCTTACCGACGATCTCTAACTCCGGCCAAACCTCAGCCAAACTCTTGTCGAGATGGTGCCTTAACAGTGCTTCATCGTCTGCGATAATCGCCGTTACGCTCGGCTGTATTGCTGGGTTGTTCATGGTTAGTCCTTTAAATTCACACTGTAAATCGTCTATTTTTTCGTCACTGTTCTGTGCTTTCTGGTCTGTAATTCTAAGCGGCTGCGTCAGTCAGTGGCAACAAGATCGTAGAGACTACCCCACCCTCAGCTTGTTCAGTAATCGTTAGACTCGCCTTATCACCATAAAGGGTTTCGATTCTTTGACGAATATTGCTTAACCCAACACCATGCCCCGTATTCGCAGAAGGTGTTTTCAACCCTGCACCACTGTCTGACACTTCAATCTTCAACTGCTCGGCTTGTTGAGTAATACGAATATTCACTTGGCCACCCGCCGCTTTGGGTTCGATACCGTGCGTGAGTGCATTCTCGACCAAGGGTTGAATCAAGAAGGGGGGAATCACCTGCAAATCACGAATCTCGTGTGTTTCAATCGAGAACGCTAAGCGCTCACCCAAACGTATCTTTTGGATATTAAGATAAGCGTCTAACAAGTCGACCTCTTGTGCGATGGTCGATTGCTCGGTACGGCTGTTCTTCAGAGTCACACGCAGCAAATCAGTCAGCTTTTCGAGCATCAATTTGGCTTTGGCGCTGTCACTCTCAATCAACACATTGATGGTCGCAAGTGTGTTGAACAAGAAGTGCGGTTCAATTTGGCTTTGCAGTTGCTTAAGCTGACTCAGCACCACAACCTTTTCTTGGTCGGCCTGACGACGCTTGGCCACTTCCAATTCGTTATCGGCACGTAGTTGCTGCTCTCGGGTATAGAAATAGTAATAGCAAACCGAACAGAAGATCACACCCAACAAGACCACAGATTTAAGATCAGAAATATTCGCCCCAAAGAATCCGTTCAGCCAATAGTGCGCGTTCAAGGTACCAAAGGTCATCGCGATCACCATTGATATACCCACTTCAAGCGTTCTGGATGTTCTCTTGAACAACTTAACCAAGATAAAAGAAGAACCGACTGCGCTGTAACCAAAACCAAAACTAATCGCAAGGTTGACCACAAGATCGCCGCCCCAAATAGTCTGTGTGGTGATGGCGATAACAAAACAAAACAAAGTGGTCAGTACAAAGCTTTTAATCCATGAAAACCGACTGTCTGAAGAAGTGTCCATTAAAATCGTCCTTTGATATTTAAAAGAATCATATGACTATCCGGTAAGTTGACGTAAGCAGAATCACTTTTACCGCCTAGAAAGCGTGCAGCAAGTTCCAAATTCAACGATGAATCACCATTATCGAAAGCCAGATAATTAAGCCACTGAGTAGCAATAAAACCACCATCTAGTGGAGACAACATCACATCAAACGTTGGCGTGATATCTTCAAGCCAGCCATGTGTCGAATCCAAAGACCAGTGAAACATGATGTTGTGTTGAACCAAATTGGCGTGCTGATAGCCTTGCGCATAAGAACCAGCCAACAAAGCTGTCATCGGATTAACCGACAAAGACTCTGCACTTTCTATCGCACTTTGCCACTCTGAATGGCTCCAAGCGCGACTATCAAACCAGTATTCCAATACCACATTGTGGCCAGTGTCATTCGCCCATGTTAATCCGGCTAACGCTTGATAGGCCTCGCCCTTTTCTTCTAAATAAACAGGTTTAAGCATGGAATCAGGCTGGTTGTAGCCAAGGCTTTGTCGCTGATAAACCATCGAACCATGAAACTCCCACGCGAGGTTTAATACTGACACCAAACTTGCCCCAAGCAAGCCGTGGCGCACATCATCGTAATAAGCGATCCATTGATACTCGTGGTCGCCAATCAGGTTGTAACGACGTACCCCAAACCCTTGTTGCTGGTTTTGCTTTTCGAATTCATTTACGTCTTGGGAAGTCCACGAAGAATCGCTGTAAAGCAGTGTCCATTCGCCCGTCATATCAAACAGTGACGCCGACGCAACACCCGCGCCCTCTTCTGCGACAATGCCTACTGGGTTTTGGCGATACGGCTTGATGATGTCTAACGGTCGGTAGCCATAGCCCACGCCCCAATCGAGGCGAACCTTGCCGAGCGTGACATCAAGATAGTGATCTCCGATTATTGAATTCAACACCTCAACACCACCTTGCCAAAACAACTCACGCGCAATGAATTCCGATTCAAAGCTCGCCTCTTGCCCTTGATGGTTGTTGCTCAAAATATCGTTGGCTTTGACTGCAAACAGGCCAAGCCAATTGCCGTAACCAACCTCAAGATCCAACAAACCATTGAGTGACTGACGATTGTCAGGTGCTAAAGGGCTAAATGGCGACTCTCGCGATTCAACGGCTTCAGCACTCAGTTGCCAGTCCCACGCTAGGCTCAGTTCATCAGCGTGAATCGTGTTACTCACACAAAACAATGAAAACAAGGAAGCAATTAAAGGCTTGATGTGGAACCGACGACTAGAAGCTTTCATGGCACCCACCTAAAGCCCAGACACGCTATTACGTGATAAGTAAGCAGGGTTGTAGTATTTGTCCGCTAAAGCTTGTTCGCTTACCTCACGGTACTCAATCACGGTTTTCTTACTTGGTTGAATCTTATCGAGCAAGGTCATCGACACTACACTTGGCAGGCCATCACGCACGCCTTCAGTAAACCACGCTTGCTTGGCTAGCTTTCCTGAGCGCAGATACAAATCCGCTTTGACCGGAAATGCGCGGTCTGCCGTTAACCAAAGCTCGATAGATTGATAACTCGCGCCCTTAGTCTTTGCGGTGAGTTTTAAGTGATGGGTATCGAGTGTCTCGCCAGTCGGCATCTCAACTCGTTGCTCAGCAACCCACTCTCCTTGGTAATCTTCACTCCAAGTGAGCGTTGAAATATCCCCTACCGAAGCTTCACCCAATAGCTTTTGCATTGGGGTAATACGAATTGGGCGGCGAGATTTTGGCATCAGCAACCAGTAGTTATCTTCAATCATCAGCATCTTTTGTCCTGCCTCAACAGCTGATTTAAAGACTACTAATGACTCTCGATTTGGCCTTGTGTAGACGTTGTATTCACGGGTTTTGTCCAGTTGCTCGTCTTGATATAACGCCACCAAAGACACTACCTTAGACGCTTGTGCGCTGTTCAAACGATAGCTGTCTGCCTTGGCAATCATCTCGGTAACTTGTTGTGAATCAACCGCCCAGCTTGACGCCGATGCTAGAAGCGAAGCCAAAACAGAGCCCAACGCGAAAGCCAAACCCAAGGTATTCAATGAACGAGTTAATTTACACATAAACCAGTGCCTCCGTGATTGGCTTATTCACGCCTTTGCGAGCAGAGAAATAAGCAGCTAGCAAACATATCGTCAGCACACCTAAAGTGGCGTAACCAACCAATTCCAATGAGAAGTAAATGTTGAGTGGGTAACCCTCGGTTCGACCCGGAGGTGGTGGCATTTGTATATCAACCACCAGCAGTAACAGCGACACCAAACCACTCACTAACGCGCCGATCGCGCTGCCAATCAGTGCCAGCAAACCCGCCTCTTTTAAGAAGCCTGCAACGATTTCAGAAGGGTAACTGCCGAGTGCCGACAAGGTGCCAATTTCACGAGTGCGTTCCGTCACCGACATGGTCATAGTATTAAACAGCGACACAAACACCACCAACGCCATCACTGCGCCCATGATGCCGAAGATCCGGTCGTAAAGATCTTTAACCTTGGTGTAGAAAAACGCGCGATCTTGCCATGGGGTGATCTCGATCTCTGTGCCTTGATCGTTTTGGCTAGCGCTATTTCGATCTAAAGCAGTTTGGATACGCTGTTGAACGGTCGAGGTCTTACTTGTTTCAAATAGGAACACCGATAGGGTGCTGACTTTGTCTGAGGCCAAAAGCTCTTGTGCGGTAGTGATGTGTACATACAGCTGACGTTTGTCTAGCTCAGGAACCCCAGTCGAGTAGATGCCTTGCACCTTAAAATCAAAAGCATTCAAAGCACCGTCACTGGTGGTGGCGAGCAGCGTTACCCAATCGCCAACCGCAACTTTGAGGTTACGAGCAAGGTCAGTTCCCAGCATCACTTGTGGCTCTTGGTTGTCGTATCTTGGGGATTTCACATCCGACAGGGTTTGCCCACTACGCACATCAAGGAATGGACCTTTCATGTCGAACTCACGCTCATTAACACCCGTTCCCATAAAGATGGTCGACTTACTGCCGTTAGACACCAAACCGCTGAAATAGACTCGCGGCTGCACACCACGCACGTCACTATCGCCAATAATGCTCTTGGTTAGCGCTTGAACGTTGTCCAGACCATTGCTCAGCGGCATGTCTTCGTCTTGTTCAAAATATCCCGGCGTGCTCAAAGTAAGATGACCAGTATCTCGCGCTGTCGATTCACGCAGAGATTCATAGGTGTAAAGCCCATAGCCGCCCGCACTGGTCAGCGCAAATACCGCAATCGCGATGATCAATACCGAAAGCAGGCTGCGTCGACCGTTTCTCAATAAATTAAGCCACGCCAAACGCACCGAAGTTGGAAGTAAAAACGTGCTCATTCTTTGCGTTAACTTGCCCATGAGATCGCCTCCGTAGTTGCGGCTTGTGGAGCGAGTTGTCCATCGATTAACTCAATCACTCTGTCGCAACGCTGCGCCATTCTTGGATCATGCGTTGCGACAATAAAGGTGGTGCCCATCTCGTGGCCGAGCTCTTTCATAATGTCGATCACAAGGTTGGCAGTGTGGCTGTCTAAGCTGGCAGTCGGCTCATCGGCAATCACTAGGCTTGGGTTGTGGATTAACGCTCTGGCAATCGCGACACGTTGCTGCTGACCACCTGAAAGGTTGTCTGGGCGGTGATGAACGTAATCCCCCAAACCAACGCGCTCCAGCATATGTTGTGCTCTGCTCTGTTGTTCTTGCTTCGTGCATTGGTTCAACATCAATGGATATGCGACGTTCTCAAGCGCTGTCATCACCGGAACAAGATTGAAGCGCTGAAACACAAAACCCAACAACTGACGACGAAAGCGCGCAGCGGAAATTTGCTCTGTTGGATACGCTTTGCCATCAATGTTTATCTCACCTCGATAGTCCATATCCAACAAACCAAGGATGTTCAACAGTGTGCTTTTCCCTGAACCCGATGGGCCACACAGCGCCACCATCTCACCACGTTTGATTTGGCCATCGATTCCCTTGAGAGCGTCTACGCTTTGACCGCCAGTGAGATACGATTTGCCGATATCCTTAAATTCAATCATTTCGTTGTCCTCTGATTACCCATCATTCTTAAGCGTTCGCAGTTGTTAATGAGCTTTAGTAAACCGCCATTTAGCATTCGCAACGGTTACTTGGCTTTCGCTATTAGGGCCTTCGCCGTCATAGTTTCGATGTTGCCAGCATCGGTGTTTTCCATTTTTTCCAACCACACTTGTGCCTGCTTGAAGTCTTCAGCACGAATCGATGCGGTAATGGCATAACGGTAAATCCACGATGTCGCAGCGAAATGTTGTTGTTGGAAATCATCTTCCGCAAGTAACGAGAGGAACAGGTCATAACCACGATCGAAATGGTTAAACATGTCTGGTAGAGAGGTGTAAGTCACCGCAGCCATGGCGCGAGTTAGGTAAGAATCCGGCAACCCTTGAACTCGGGGTTGTTCATGAATTGGTTGGTCTTCGTCTTTAAGCAGAACAAGAGATTTATCAATAGTCGATAAACCCTTCTCCACATACTTCATTTTGTTCCAAGGCAAGAACGCATCACGCCCCATCAAGGTCTCTGTGCTTCCGAGGTAAACCAAGGTCAGTGGCGTCGCACCGTCTTGTTGCAGCGTGTCATTCAGGCGTTCGTAAGCCACTTCAACCAAATCTTCATTGCCTTGCGCCGCTTGGTTGTAGATATCGAGCACGTCTGAACTTGGGTTGGCCTGCGCCAAAGTGGGTGCAAACGAAACAAGTGCAATCAGTAATGAACGCTTAAGCAGAGAAGTGGTAGAGCCTGAATTTAATGAGTGTGAAGTAGTCATGATTTCTAATCCCTTTCAAATGTTGACGCTGAAAGGTTAACGAGAATTTGTCACGCCGTTTTATCAATGCGACGAATGGTAATTACGAGGAGTGGATGGTTGAACGAAGGCGTGAGCGGTCAAAGATAGGTAAAAATACAGACAAAAAAATAGCCGCTCAATGGCGGCTATCTTGTCATGGTCTAAATGACTAAATCTAGATCAAGGGTGCTTAATTTCTAAAGGAAAAGCACGCTTACATTGACTTATTATTTATCTAGCTTAAAGAAGCTTAGTTCTGAATTGAGTTCTTTCGTTACTTCAACAACGCTTTGGTTTGCTTGAGCTGATTGATCAATGCCTTCAATGTTTTGTTGAACCAGTACGTTCATATTTTCAAGCTGTGTCGATATATCTGTCGTAACGGCACTTTGCTCTTCTGATGCCGTAGCAACGATGGCATTCACTTCTGAAATACTTAAAACCTTTTCTGATATCGAATGAAAAGATTGAGCAAGCTCATCAGTCGTAGACTTTGTTAAACGCATCAGCTCGACGTTTTTCACCATAGATTCATCCGCTTGCTTAGATTGGTCTTGTAACTGCGCGATGATTTCTTGGATATCGATAGTGGACTGCTGAGTTTTCCCAGCCAAAGCTCTTACTTCATCAGCAACAACAGCAAACCCTCTTCCTTGCTCACCGGCTCTAGCCGCTTCAATCGCGGCATTAAGCGCTAACAAGTTGGTTTGCTCAGAGATGTTCTTAATTACCTCAACAACACTGCTGATACGCTCTGAGTGCTCTCTAAGTAAATTCACGACCGTTTGAGTTTCTGATATTGATTCAGAAATTTCTTCTGTCGTGTCAGTTGAGTTTTTCAATGTTCCATGGCTTAGCTGAATAATGTCATTCGCTTCCATTGCTGACTGCTCAGCTCTTTGTGCGTTGTCAGCAACGTCTCTCGCTGTTGAAGATAACTCAGTCGCGGCCGTCGCGATTTGCTCTACCGATGATAGTTCATTCAAAGAGTTACTCTGGGATCGCTCTATCAGAGCTAAAGACTCTTCTTGCTTTTGGTTAATTGAATTCATGCTTACACCTGCCTGTGACAGGATATCATTCAATTTTGCAGACAGTTGAGACAAAGAATCTGAAATAGTGTCGAGCTCATTTCCACCCTCTTTCAATTTAACGTCCGATAAACGTCCATTCTCAAGGGCTTTAATCCAATTTACGATCAATGGTAAATTTCTCAATTCTCTTTTCACTAGGAAATAAGATGAGCCAGAAGCAACGATAGAAGAGAAAAGAACCAGCCACCATGAGAAAGAAGAGTTGGACTCTAAAACTGAATCAGAATGGGCTAATTCTTCCTTAGCGACGTCCAATTGCAATGAGATCAGTTCACCAAGAACGCCTCCCATATCATCAACAAGGAGATAAAGCTGAGTGATCATCTCAGAATCATCAATCATCATATTTCTATGTTTATCAAGAATTAATGGTACTTCTCGCTCCACCTTGTCTATTTTAAGTTGAAGCTCTTTTGCCAACCCCTCTTCTTCTCGTGTTAGCTGCGTTGCCAGATAATGAAGAAATAGCTCATGAGCCTCTTTCATCGCAACAGAAACACCAGAATAAAAAGCCGCCTGTTCTATCATTCCTACATGGTATTTATTCGCCGCATCAATCACGCTTACTGCGTACAAATCAGAAATACTTTTCAAATCAGATAACGGAATGACTCGGTCCTCGTACACCGAGTGAAAACTGTCCATAACCTCATTTGAGGTAGCTTCGCTTTTTAAGTTGCTTACAACTAAAAAAATAGAAAAGAACAGTGGAACTAGAAGAAGCTTTGTTGATATTGATTTCATATAACCCTGAAAAATAATGTATGGAAATTTACTAATAATGATAATCCTATCACACTTTTTAACCAATTTATCATTGACTTGCAATTAAACAACCTAAACAGACCAGTTAAGTTAGCGATCATTTCTCAACTATTTTGTAATGAAATGGCAATATAATCTTATCAATTAAACAATTCATCAGCATGGAGTGAAGCGAAATTAATACAGTTCTCGCAGGACGCGAACGGTGCTGATGGACTTTCAACCAAAACAAGCTTACAACCACTTACATTGTTGGAAAATATGTTATTTTTATTTTTAATAAAAAATAAAAATAGCCGCTAATTAGCGGCTATTTAGGTAATTATTTTCTACTTTCCTCTCTCGTCTAATACTTAGTCTTTCTACTTCTTAGTTTCTTCAACCACAGCTTTCATCAATACTGACGTATCCATGCGGCCTTGTCCTTGGGCAGACAGTGCCTTGTAAGCGTTGTTGGTCTTTTCAGTCAATGGAAGTTGAATACCTTGACGTTCAGCTTCATCTAGGCAGAAGCCTAAATCTTTGATCATCCAATCAATGGCGAAGCCGAAATCGAATTTGTCTTGTGCCATTGTGGTCGCGCGGTTTTCCATCTGCCATGATCCTGCTGCGCCGTTTTTAAGGCAATCAACCAAAGTTGGGATATCCAAACCTGATTTTTCTGCAAGTACCAAGCCTTCAGAAAGGCCATTCAATACGCCTGCGATGCAGATCTGATTGACCATTTTCGCGCGTTGGCCTTGGCCTACTTTACCCATTAGAACTGACGACTTGCCGTAAGCTTCAAATACAGGTTGAAGGTCGTTGAATAGCGCTTGCTCGCCACCACACATGATGGTTAACACGCCGTTTTCTGCACCCGCTTGACCACCAGACACTGGTGCATCCATAAAGCGAACACCCGCTTGCTTCGCGGCCACTTCAAGCTCTTCAGACAGCACTGCAGACGTTGTGGTGTGGTCGACAAGAATCGCGTTTGGCTTCATTGCGGCCAGTGCGCCTGTTTCGCTGGTCGTCATGCTGCGTACGTCGTCATCGTTGCCGACACAAACCAATACTACGTCAGCTTCTGCTACACACTCAGCTACGCTTTCTGCGGCTTTACCTTGGTGTTTATTAGCCCAGTCTAGTGCTTTGCTGTGAGTGCGGTTAAATACCGTTACTTCAAAACCGGCTTTGACTAGGTGGCCTGCCATTGGAAAACCCATAACGCCTAGCCCGATAAAACTTACTTTCATTTCTTTCTCCTTTTTATTCAACTCAGCTCATCGTAATGGAACGATCGAACGCTCTCAATCAAGGTTTCGATAAGCAAGGTCAAAGCCTTCGGCTGATATTTTCTTTCTTTGTACACTAAATACGCTTGGCGATCACCCCGATGATACTCAGGCAGTACTTGAACCAGATTCATCTCTGGAGAAACATGGCGGAAAGGCAGTGAGGCGATACCCAATCCCTTTTGCGCCGCGGCCGCAACAGCATAAATATCATTAACGATGAACTTAGGTTTAATCGTCACCATCTGCTCTAAGCGATCGGATTTGTAGAGCGGTATATCAAACACATCATCGACATTAATCCACTCTTGATGCTCGAGATCGTCTGGATTTTTAATCTCATCACGAGAACCCAAATAATCTGGACTCGCAAAAAAGCCATGTTTAGCTTTAAAAAGTGGCCGTGCGATCATGCCTTCCATGTCCGAAATCTTAAACGTGATCAGTAAGTCACGGTCGGTCTGCGGGATAAACTGTTGTTGGCTCAAGGTAAGGTCGAGCTGAACGTTCGGATATTGAGTGAGGAATTTTTCTACCGTCGACCCTAGAAAGCCACTATAGAAGTTATGAGGTACGGCGAGCTTTATCTTGCCTTGAATAGCGTCACGCTCTTCTAGCAAGCTATTAAAGCCCTGATGAATCGACTCCATGCCGCTGCTCAGTGCAGAAAAGGCCGCCTCGCCGTCTTTGGTGGCCACCAGCTCACGACCTTTCTTTTCTAAAAGGCGGATGCTTAGACGCTCTTCCAAGGCGGTTAACCGACGTGACATGGTCGACACAGGCAGTTGAAGTCGCTTCGATGCCGACAACAAAGAGCCCTCTTCAACCACAGCACAGAATAAGAACAGATCATCAATGTTTCCAAATATGGAATTCATACTTCTATATGTGCCTATTTTTCTCATTAATGGATAGATGTAACCTTATCTCATCAACAACAGAAAATCACGGGAGAACACAGTATGAACAACAAACAATTTTGGGTAACCGCGATTTTATCCTCCCTGACCATGGCGACTATCATGTCTGGGTTAATTTCTGGCTACAAAATGGGATTCAGCCCCGAGTGGCCGCCAATCTGGCTGCAAAGCTTTTTCATTGCTTGGCCGTGTGCCATCGTGCTCAACCTCACCGTGCTCCCTTTGATCAGAAAACTCTCTGCATGGATTTGTAGCCCGAGAGCGCTTTGCATACCTGAGGTCACGGAACGATGATCAAGGGCTTATGCTCTAGGAGCTATGATCTAGAAGCTGCCATCAAGGGGCTGCGATCAAAGAGTCATGCTCACGGATACATGTCTGAATTACGCCCATAAAAAAACCGAGCACTAGGCTTAATGCCGATCAGTTAAGTA